>NZ_JBQEMU010000033.1:0-40414 GCF_052044235.1 Flavobacterium sp. 22659 | reverse complement strand
CGTTTGCAATAACTCTAATCGAACTTACTTTATCATTCCACGTTGTGTTTAAACAAGAATTATCAGAATTGATTACGGTTGAAGTTCCTGTAAAATTATCATCCATATACAAAATCGCCTGATAACCCTGAGTGATTTTAAGTGAAGAAATATCATCGTTTAAAACTCCCAAAGAATTTAAACGAGCCAGATTGTAATCTCCAATTGTTAATCCGCCTGAGAATCCTGTGTAGTTACAGTCTTTATAAACCGTAATGACGTCTGTAGAAGCCGGAACTGAAGGTGTTAATCCTGCATAACCTCCAAATGTTGCAATAACCTTTGTTGGCTGTGGCGAATGAAGCGACGGTGACTGATCTGCAACATCATCATAAGCAAATCCATAAGCCAGATTGTCAATATTGATTCCCGGTAAATGCCAGAATTTAGAATAATGGTTTGTTGGGTTTACCTGATAATATTTCGATGCATCGTACCAGTTTTGCTGTCCCGGGTTTGCAGTTGTCGTGTTTACAACGTGACGGTTAATTGCAGCTGTTAACTGTGATTGAATTACAAGATCTAAATCTCCGTCAACCAGTCTTCTGTCCAGAACACCTTTTCCTTCAAGAGCTTCCTGAGTAGTCGGCCTGTTTTGCACACGTCCTGTTCTTCCAACAAAAGCACCTGACTGTCCAACCATTTCCAGCTGTTCGCCAATCACTCTTCCTTTAAAAACTCCGGCATCTCCGGCATAAAAAATTAAATCTTCATTTTTGTATTTATTCCAGATTGCGTCGATATACGATTTTAAATAATTTGCATATTGTCCTGATCCTTCAGCATAAGCAGGAGTTTTAGACGGTGCTGTAATTTCTCCTGTTGCATCGTTAACGCAGCCTTGAAATTCTGCAGGAACATTAGCTTTAAAAGCCGCAACAATTTCAGCATGTTTCTTTAAATCTCCCACTTTTTTCTGGTAACCATTTGCTCCAAATAATTCCAGTCCCATTGGATATTTATACGAATCAACTCGTGTTGGATTTCCGAAGAATCCATGCTGATTGTTTGTTAATTCAATCATTTCATATAAAATTCCCTGATTTGGATCTGTAGCATTCTGCGGATTTGGCGATGCATATCCCGAAGGTGCTCCGCTTGCGCCAAAAAAGTAGAAATACAACTGTGAACCTTTAGAAATAAAAACGCGGCATCCTGCGATTAAAGGTAAAGTGAAGGTTTTGTTTGGAATTTCACTCAACTTGGTAAAACAAGCGGCGTATTTTGAATTTTGTCCCGGTCCTGTATTACCGCCGTAAGTTGGTCCGGTAACGGTATTATAAGAAGCATTCATTGGCAAAACCTGACTTGTTTTGGCATTTACCCAAACATGGTTTCCAGTTGTATAATCGATCCCGACAATGGCTACATATAAATCGCTGTCGGCAAAAGTTGAATTATTGGCAATCGTAAAGGGAACTGGTCCCTGACCATACATTAAGCTTGAAAACACCAGAAACAGTGCTGTCAAAATGGATAATCCTTGAAGTTTATTTTTCTTCATATCTAAATAATTTTGGGGTTACATAAATAGATTCTAAACCTAAGTCATCTTTTAAAAAATGACTTTAAACAATCCGTCAGGTGCAATTCGTGGTGCTATCCTTTTAAATTTTATTCCAGCTTTTTGAATTGGGGGTTACTTTAAAATGAATTACACCCAACGGATTTTTAAATTATTGCTTGATCAGTTTTTTGGTCCAGCTTTTTTGATCTGATTTGAAATTCAAAATGTAAATTCCTTTTGTCAGTCTGCTTAAATCAATTACACTTTCACTGGCATTGGCTTCGGGTTTATTTTGAAGCATCAGCGTTCCTGAATTGTCGTAAATTGTTATGATTTTATTGTTTAAATTTTCAGGAAGTGAAACCTGAATGTAATTACCAGCAGGATTTGGATACACAGCAAAAGCGGAATTTTCTGCCTGAGTTTCTTCGACAACATTTGCTTTTTTAGCCGTTGAAGCCGATCCGTATGCTTCGATTTCATATAATGAATAACCGTAAGGAGCCAGAGCTTTTGCTGTACATAAAATACGAAGGTATCTTCCTGTTCCGCTTACTGTTAAATCATCTGTTCCTCCATCGCTGGCTGTCTGCGTGTTTATAGTTTCATTTTCTGTAAAAACATTATCTGTAGAAAGCTGTACTTTATATTGCGATGCATAAGCCGCTTCCCATTTTAATACTACACGATTAAGGTTGTAATTACTTCCTAAATCCACGTAAATCCATTCTGTTGCATTGGCAAAAGAGCTTGCCCATCTTGACACTGTTCCGTCACCGTCTGTTGCTTTACCGGCAGACAATGTTGGATTTTCTTCTGTAGAAGCCGTTGCTGTTTTTCCTAAAGCTAAATTTACATTTGGATTTGAGGTAATATTTCGAACAATTACATCACTGAAAACTCCAGTTGCTAAAGTTCCATTTGCATGAGACGTAACCGCCATTCCTGCATAAATGGTATTTGCCATTGTAATTGTTTTTGGCGTGCCAACCTGTGTCCAGGTTGTTCCGTTATCAGATGAATAAGACGTAAATGTATTGCCAGATCTTACCAATCGAACCCATTTTGGAGCTGCTCCGGTTACTACCTCAGCTGTAGTTACTCCCGAAGTTGCGTTACGAGATAAAAACTCAATTCCTGCAGCTGCGCTTGCATCGGTCATTACGTGTTTAGAAGTTGGTGTAAGCGTTTCACGAAACATTACTCCCGCTTTTGCATACGTATTTGTATTGGTAAGCGAATTTACTTTGGCAATAATTTCAGCATCACCAGTAATTGGCTGATTTACATATTGAAACTGATCGCTGGTTTCCCAAATATCTGTTCCTGAACCTTTAATTGTAAAAGTTCCATTAGAATGCGCTGCTTCTCCGGCTGGTGTTACCGCACCTAAATCTGTACTGATCCACGGAGAAGGCAATCCTGCCGGAGTTTCTGTAGAAACTAAATTTAAAGCTCTTAAATTATCAAAATAATACGTGTTTCCAGAATTGGTTCCCGGCTCAAACAAGAAAACAAAACGGTTTACATCATTATCTGCTGTTGAAGCATCCGGCGTGCTTACATACGTAAACGTAATCGTGTGCCAGGTGTTAGTTTGTTTTACAACTCCCTGATAAATACTATGTCTCCCTACAGGATAATTAGACGGGATTGAAGCACTGCTTTCTGCCTGCCATGAAATAATTGATCCAACCGGAGCCGATGTATAGACATCCATAGCAAACTTTTTAGTTCCGGCTTTAAAATCTCCAATGTTGTTTAAAGTCGTATTGAATGAGAAGTTATCATACAATTCTGTTGACTTACGAACATATCTTCCAACGTTTGATGACGTGTTGATACCGCCTGCACTTGGATTAGCCACATTTGCAGTGTACGTTCCAATAGCATCTCTAAAAGTAATATTGTGCGTGTTTTGGTAATCTTCATAAACAACACCCGGCGTAAAAGTATCCGGCAGTTTTGTTGATACAATTCTGATATTATCAAAATAATACGTATCGTTTGTATAAGAGCCTGAATTAAACAATAAAACCATTTGGTTAACTGCTAAATTTGAAGTTCCTGCATCCGGACTTGAATTGTAATAAAAAGTCAAGGTTTCCCATTGATTCTGTTTTGTTGTAATAGCTACATAATTACTATTTCTTCCTGTTGGATAATTTGCAGGAAGCGAAGCTGCGCTGTTCTCAAAATTCATGCTTACAACCGTTCCAACCGGAGCTGTCGTGTAAACATCAATTAAGATTTTATTGGTTTGATTTTTGAATAAACCGGCATCTTCAATAGAAGTTTGCGTATTAAAGAAAAGTACATCGTACTGCTCTGTTACATTTCGAACATATTTCGCCACATTTGCCGACGAGTTAACTGAATTTGAACCCGGATTTGCTACAACAGAATAAGTTCCCGTCGTAGTTCCTTTTATAATTTTATTGATGCCGTCGTAGTTCTGCAAAACATCTGTGGCAACAATTGGTTTTTCTGGTGCTGCTTTTGTCAATAAATTATCGAAATAATACGTTGCCCCAGAGTTTGAATTGGATTCAAAAAGCAGTACAACATTATTAATTGTCAAAGCACTTGTATTTGGATCAATGATTTTTTCGAATTCAAATTCTATGGTTTCCCATTTATTCTGAACCGTTGTTGTCGCTTTAAAACCACTGTGTCTTCCTGATGGATAGTTCGTTGCTGTTGTTACATTGCTGTTTTCTAACTGCATCGAAATTTTAGTTCCAACAGGCGCCGAAGTATAAATATCAAAAGAAAGTCTTTTTCTTCCATAAACATAATCGTTCGCGTTTGTGATCGTTACGTTTCTAATATTCAAAACATCATACAATTCGCTAGAATTACGAACATATCTTCCTACCAAAGCCGATGTATTAATTCCTGTTGCAGAAGGATTCGCAACAGCCTCTGTCAAAACTCCGGTTTTTACAGGATACAATACGTTTCGATTACTTTGAAAATCTTCATGTATTTTTTCTACAGGAATGGCAGGTTCTGTTGTTACAGCCAGTTTATACGTATTAGCAGTACAGCCTGAAGTTGTAGCAGTTACCGAAACATCGCCGCCTGCTGTTCCCCAATTTACCGTTATAGAATTAGTTCCCTGTCCAGAAGTTATGGATGCTCCCGCAGGAACTGTCCAATTATATGCCGCTCCTGCAATAGCGCTTATTGAATAGGTTTTACTTGTTTCGTTTTGATATACTTTTGCATCTCCGGCAACGCCGTATTTGTAACTTCCGTCATAAACACGAACGTAATCTACCTGAAGTTTTGCAGGGAAATCGCCTGGAACCGGAGGAACTCCTGCTCCATTAACGCTTGTATAAGGCGTTCCTGCACTTCCCACAGCCAAATTCAAAATAATATAAAACTGACTATCGTTAAAAGGCCATCCGCCATTTACAGTCGTATTTGGAGTAGCGGTATGAAACAAGACATCATCTACAAACCATTTAATAAAATTTGGTCCCCATTCTACAGCATAAACATGAAAATCAGTAGATAAATCTGTTGGAGAACTGTAACTTCTGCCAGTAAAATGATAACCGTTTCCGTCATAATGAATAGTTCCATCTACAGACTGTGGGTTTCTGTGTTTGGCTTCCATGATATCAATTTCACCCGTATACGGCCAGTTTCCATTAACAGGAAGCATCCAGAATGCCGGCCAGGCGCCTTGTCCGTTTGATAGTTTCATACGAGCTTCAACCCTTCCGTATTTAAGCGAATATTTTCCTTCTGTGGTTAATTTTGAAGAAGCATAAGGCTGATCCGGAAATGATCCGCTGGGCTGGTATTTAGCCTCAATGTTTAGGTAGCTGTTCGTTCCTTCTTTTACAATTGTAGCCTGATTTGGATCGTAACGCTGAGCCTCAGCATTTCCAAATCCGCAGAGCGAAGGACAGCCGTTTCCTGAAATACTCTGCCATTTGGTTAAGTCGACTGTAGTGCCGTTAAATTCATCAGACCAGACCAAAGTTTTACATTGTGCCTGAACTTTTAAAAACGGAAGCAGTACAAATACTGCCACAGCCAAAAATTTGAAATAAGAGAAATTGTCTTTCGGTGGTCGGCCGAAAAAAGAGTCATTTTGATTCATTTTTTTTAGTTTTTTGTTAGTAAAGTTTATTACCGTAATAAAACCCATTTTGCAGTAAACAGGTTATTATCTTAATAATAATCCGACAATATTAACAAATAAATCAGGCTAGACTTACATTTTTGAGTACGGTTTGACTACGGTGATTTAAAAAAATTGAAAAAAAAAAAAGCGTAAAACTACTTAGGATATTACTTACGAGATATAATCCCGTTTTTTAGAAGTTATTCTTAATCGTAAAGGCTGCAAAAAAAGATACAGGAGATTTTAAAGGCGTGAAAAATTCTAAACACATAGAAACATAGATTTTCTTCTTGCTTCTTATTTTAGAGTATAAAAAAGCTCGCTTTCACACATAGCTATGTACATTTTAACTAGTGAAACGCCTTTTCTGTAGACAAAGTAAAACTATGTTTATATGTGTTTAAATAATAATAATCTAGAAATTTAGAATGAATTCTGTTATGTTGGTATCAGATGGAAGCTGTAATTTTTTACGAATACGGTATCTGGTATCTTCAACACCGCGAACAGAAATTCCTAAAAGCGGTGCAATTTCTTTTGTATTAAAGTTCATTCGCAGATAAGCACACAAACGCATATCACGAGGTGTTAGTTCGGGATAACTTTGTTTCAGCCTCTGCATAAAATTATCATGAAGCTGGTTGAAAATTTCTTCAAACTCATTCCACTGCTTATCCCCTTGCAGTTCGTGATCGATTAATTTGTTTATTTTGGTCAACAGACTAAAGTTTACATTCGGTTCATTTTTCTTATCAATCTGGCTGATAAGTTCTTTTATCGAAAGCAGGATTTCATTTAAATGAATAAGGTTTACAGTACTCGATGCTACTTTGGCGTTTTTGAGATTAATCGTCGCTTCGAGATTTTCGCGTATAATACTCATATTCTGCTGTTCTAATGTCAGTTTCTGTTCGTTTAGTTCAGCACGGCTTCTAAGCAGTTCTTTTTCCTGATCCTGAATTAACTGCTGGCGCTGTCTTCCGGCAAGTGTTTTCTGGTATTTAATAATGAGATAAATTACTACACTGTAAAGCAAAAAATACAAAATATAAGCCCAGATTGTTCTGTACCAAGGCGGTAAGATTTCAAAACGAAAAACAGCTTCTTCACTTACCACATCATAAATGTTTTTTGCCCTTACATGAAAAACATACTCATTTTCAGGAAGGTTAGTATATTCTTTTTCTGTCTGAAGACTGCAGTCAGACCATTTTGGTTCAAAACCTTCCAGCCAGTATTCATATTTCGTAGCTTCGGCTTCATCATAAAAAAGTGATGCAAAAGAAAAATGCAGGGCATTATTCTCATAAGATAAAACGGCTGATAATTTGTCATCAACAGATTTGTTTTTGTTAGGAAGCACATCGTATCGGCTTGAAAACAGCAGACTGTCTTTTGGAATAATACATTTTACTTCAGAAATTACCGCCTTATATTGGGTTTGATACTTTTTGTTTTTAACTGCATTGTAATGAATTAAACCATCCTGTGTTCCAAAAAACACGTCTCCGCCGGCAGTAGTCTGAATATTCTCAAAACCCGGAACATACAAATAACGAAGCTTTCTAAAAGGCAGTTCTTCAACATCAAACGTATTATTTGCTTTTTTGGTCATTTTTCCTGTATTCTCTCCTGAAATGTACCAAATGTTCTTTTGACTGTCTTGTTTCAAAAGGCGGATATGATTCTCAAGTCCAAGATATTTTTTGAAAACCGGATCCGGTAACATTTTTTTTGAAACAGGATTCTGCTTATAAACTCCTTTAGTTGTTCCAAAAAGAATTTGATTATCTATTTTAAAAGTATTAAGAAACAAGCTGGAAGGAAAACCATTTTTTTGATTATAAAACTGAACATCAGAAACTGCATCAAATGCCTCATTAAGTTTTATTTTAAAAATACCTTTATAACCGTGAGCAATCCATATAGCATTATTTGCATCAGTTTCTATTACACGGCTGCTTTCTTCAAATCCTTTTAATTTATGCTGATACACCCAGCTGCCGTTTATATTTTTTAAAAGATACAATCCGGTATAACCGCCCGCAAGCAGTAAATCAGGATGATTGGGAACAAGAATTCCCTGCCATGCGCCGTCTATTTTTGCGAGGATTCTGGCTGAATTTCCTGAAACTTCAAATATTCCGTTTTTTTCAAAAGCCAAAAGCGAATTTCCAAAAACCCCGATATTCCAAACATTTTCAGACATTCCTTGAATATGCTGAAAATGAATATTATCTCGTTTACCATTTTTATACGCCTGCCAGTCCAGCCAGAACAAACCATTATCTGTAGCGATATACAATTTATTTTGATAAATCTGGCTGCAGTATATTTTGGTTTCAGAATTTGAAGAATCTAAAACTCTCGACAACGGCGAAGAAATCTGAATGAGTGAAATTCCTTCTTTGAGCATTACCCATAAGTTTCCTTCTCTATCAACTTTAAAACTAGTTACATAATCATTTTGAAGTCCAATTTGTTTATTGATATGCTGAATTAAATGTCCTTCACTATCTACAACTATCAAACCGGACTGACGTGTCCCGATTCCGAAATAACCATCTGAAAATTGAATTCCGGTTGAGATCTGATTCTGTTTCAGCAAATAATCTGCTTCCGTTATAAAAGGTTTTATCTGTTTATCGGCATATAAAAAAAGTCCTTCTTTTTGGGTAAACAATAAAAGACCTTTTGGGGTTTTAAAAATCTTTCTAATCTTCATTCCGGCAAACTTCTGTCCGTCTGGAAACGGAACTAAAATATCGTTTTTTAGCTGCAGTAATCCTTTGCCATTATCAGAAACATAGATTTCATTACCAGTTTCAAAAAAATCATCAAAATTATATTTTGACTTTAAAACCTTGATTTTATTGTTTTTGTAGATAAAAATAGCTTCATGAGAAAAAAAAATGACTTCATTATCTCGAATAACAGTGTGAACAACATCTCCAAAGTTTCCAGCCGAAGCAGGAAGCAGTTTTACTAAAGATGTATATCTATATTGACCGTTTGATAATTGAATAACATAACCAAAATCGCCCTGTGCGCCTGCGTACATTTTATCATCTTTATCAATAGCAAGAGAGCGAACCATACTGCGGTTTTCCGGCTGTGTGATAATACTCCATCGAACACCATCAAACTGCATAATTCCAAAATGATTGGCAAAAAACATCATGCCTTTTGAATCCTGAATAACATCCCAGTTTTCAGAAGCAGCTTTATACGTTTTGGGACTATAGCTGGTAATAAACGGAACACCGATTTTTTTAATTTGAGAAATAACAACCGGAGAAATAAGTGATACTAATAAAACTAAAAATCTAATTATAAATTTCGTCATTTTGTTTCTGTCTGTAGGTTAGTTTGTGATTTTTGGGAATCACAGCTTCAAAAAATGCCTCTTTGGGAAAAGTCATTCTCTATGCAAAAAATTCAGTTTTACTTAATCTCAATTAACAATTCAGCATTATTAACAGATTAAAAAAACGAATGTCGAAATCCAAATATATAAAAATTTATTTTAATGTAACAAATTGCATTAGTTATTAAGAATACTAAAAACCAATAAATTAAGACCTCAAACCTTCCTTAAATTTTTTCGATTGGACTAAGGCTGAAAAACGTATTAAATACAATTATTTAGATAAAAAGTAATTCAATCGTAACACAATTAAAAAAGATTTATAAATAAAAAAGCTTTAAATTTATTATACAAATCTTAAAATCAATAAATTAAAAACAAACGAACTAGTAACTTACTCATTACAAAAACAAAAATTTTAAAGCTTTTTTTACTTCTTAATCTAGGTTAATCGATAAACATTTAGTGCTGTAATAAATTTGCATCATAATCATAACAACATTAAACATCGAGAACGTTAAATGTTAAAAAGAAAAATTTAATTAGAATTTAAAATCAAAATAACAAATAATAGTAATCTTAAAAACTTAAAATCATGAGCACATTTGCAGTAAACGACGGAACAGAAATTTATTACAAGGATTGGGGAACTGGACAGCCAATTGTTTTTCATCACGGATGGCCTTTATCAAGCGATGATTGGGATGCACAAATGATGTTTTTTCTTCAAAAAGGATACAGAGTTATTGCACACGATCGCCGCGGACACGGACGTTCTGGCCAAAGTTCTGAAGGAAACAACATGGAAACTTATGCATCTGACATTGCTGAATTAACTGAAGCTTTAAATTTAAAAGATGCTATTCACGTTGGTCATTCAACTGGAGGCGGTGAAGTAATTCGTTACGCAGCAAAATACGGAAAAGGACGTATTGCAAAAGCAGTAATCATAAGCGCAGTAACACCAATAATGATTCAAAATGAATCTAATCCTGAAGGTGTGCCATTGTCAGTTTTTGATGAAATCAGACAGGGAACAGGTTTTAACAGAGCACAGTATTTTTACGATTTCCCTACCGCATTTTACGGCTGGAACCGTGAAGGACAAACTGTTCAGGAAGGTATTAAACACAACTGGTGGCGTCAGGGAATGATGGGTTCTGTTTTAGCACATTATGAAGGAATTAAAGCTTTTTCTGAATCAGATTTTACTGAAGATTTAAAAAGTTTAGACATTCCGGTACTTGTGTTACACGGAGAAGACGATCAAATCGTACCTTATGCACAGGCACCAAGAGCGGCAAAACTATTGAAAAACGGAAAATTAATTTCTTATCCGGGATTCTCTCACGGTATGCCGACTATAAATGCTGAAACAATCAACAACGATATTCTGGCTTTTATAAAATAAATCAATACAGACTAGACTGCCTGTAAAGAATTATGATTACAGGCAGTTTAATTTTCTCTCTTAAAAAATTACAAACAAGCACACATTCAAAATACTATGGAAATAATAAAATTAGAATTAAACGAAAAAAAACACGGCAGTTTTAATTTGTATGTTGATGATAAAAAATTAGGCGAAATGACAGTAAGCATTAAACCCGGCCTGCTGACAGTTTACCATACAGGAGTTGAACCCGAAGGTGAAGGAAAAGGTTATGCTAAGAAACTTTTAGAAGAAATGGTTTCTTATGTTCGTGCCAATAATTTAAAAGTTTTACCGCTTTGTCCTTACGTTCACGCTCAATTTAAAAGACATCCGGATGAATATGAAGATATCTGGCAGAAACAATCTTAAAAACAGAATAGTTATGAATACAGAAATTTTAACAGACGGTGTGCCTTTAAATGAAGCCAAAAAAGCTTTAATTATGATTCACGGCCGTGGTGCTGGTGCTCATGATATCCTTTCGATTGCCAGACATCTTAAGGTCGACGATTTTGCTCTGGTTGCGCCTCAGGCAGAAAACAGAACCTGGTATCCGTATTCGTTTTTAGCTCCTTTAAACGAAAATGAACCTTCTTTTTCAAAATCATTAGAAGCAATTCATCAGGTTGTAGTAGCGGTGCAGCAAAACGGAATCGAGAAAGAAAACATCTATTTCTTAGGGTTTTCGCAGGGTGCTTGTCTTGCTTTGGAATTTACAGCACGAAATGCCTCAAAATATGGCGGAATCGTTGCTTTTACAGGCGGATTAATTGGTGATCAGGTTTATGAAAATCATTATTCAGGAAACTTCGAAAACACACCAGTTTTTATAGGAACAAGTGATCCTGATTTTCATGTTCCCGTAGAAAGAGTAAATGATACCGAAGCGCTTATGACAAAAATGGGCGCAGATGTTACTAAAAAAATCTACCCAAATATGGGACACACCATTAGTCAGGATGAAATAAATTGTGCCAATGCATTAATTTTCAATAAAAAATAATGATTGCGATAACTCGCGTTTACAGCGATGCAAATGGAGAAAGTCATTTTGAAGACTTTGAAGTTCCGTTAAAAAACAACGGCGATATCGGATTTTTATCTGATGACGAACCCGTAAAATCTATCGTTTTTAGAGAAGTCAGCCCTTCTTATGATTACGATTTTCATAATGCACCAGACCGCCAGTATATTGTTTTACTGGAAGGCGGTGTAGAAATTGAAACTTCATTAGGAGAAAAAAGAACATTCAATACCGGTTCAATTTTATTAGTAGAAGACACTACAGGAAAAGGACACAAAACAAAAAATATTGAGCCTAAACTAAGGAAGTCAATATTTATCAAATTATAAATTCATCAACATCTTATAATCTGCTGTGATTAGTTTTTAGTCACAGCAAAAAAACACTGACAGCAGATTTCCTGTTTTCAGAATACAATTCTATTCCCTGTTTTAAACTATTCCTGCTGCAGAAAAAAACTAAAAAACAGCAGTAAAATATGGTCCTCAGTTCTTTCTTAATCTAGGTTAATCGATTAACAGACAGAGTAGACGTAAATTTGTAAAAGAAAAATCAAACAACAATTTAATATAAAAAATACCATGGAAAATAAAATTTTAGGCTTACACCATATTACTGCAATTGCAGGTGACGCTAAACGCAACTTTAACTTTTATTCAAAAATATTAGGATTAAGATTCATCAAAAAAACAGTGAATTTTGACGATCCGGGAACATACCATTTTTACTTTGGCGACGAAGTGGGAAGCGCAGGAACTATTTTAACTTTTTTTCCTTGGGGAGAAGGAATCCAGCAAGGCAGAAAAGGTTCTGGAATGGCTACAGAAATTGGTTATTCTGTTCCAAAAGGAAGTCTTGATTTCTGGCAGAAACGTTTTGAGCAGTATAATGTAATTTACAATAAACCTGCTGAAAAATTTGGAGAAAAATACCTGACTTTTCTAGATCCGGACGGATTGAAATTGGAGTTAATCGAATCTAAAACGGATGACAACAGAAAAGCCTGGGAAACTGACGAAGTAAAAGCTGATGTGGCAACAAAAGGTTTTCATAACATTACTTTGACTTTAAACGATATTAAACCAACAGCTGCGGTTTTAACTGAAATATTTGGTTATAAACTGATCGATCAGGACGTAAACCGTTACCGTTATGCAACAGATGCTGTAGAAAATGCTGCTATTGTTGACCTGGTAGAATTAGCTGATGAAAAACGCGGTTTAAATGCCAACGGAACAGTTCACCACGTAGCTTTTCGTGTAAAAAACGATGAAATATTAATGCACTTCCGTGAAAAAGTCGAAGCATACGGATTGTCTATTACACCACAAATTGACAGACAGTATTTCCACTCTTTATATTTTAGAGAACCAGGAGGTGTTTTATTTGAAATCGCTACCGATAATCCTGGATTTACAGTAGACGAAAGCTTAGAAGAATTAGGCCAAAACTTAAAACTTCCGGCACAATACGAACCACAAAGAGCCGCAATAGAAGCTCATTTGGTTAAAATAAATTAATTATTAAACTACAACACAACTAATGTAAAGCTGTCCCCAAAAAGGACAGCTTTTTTTATAGATTATTTTCTAAAATTAAATTGACAGCATTTTACTCAATTCTTCGTAGCTGTCAAATAAAATGGCTCCTTCTTCTTGTAAATCTTCGTTATTAAAACCATTAACAAAGCCGTACACTTTAAAACCTCCGCTCACACCTGCCTTTACTCCTGCTTTACTGTCTTCTATCACAATGCAGTCATTTACATCAAATCCCATTTGCTGAGCGGCATGCAGAAAAATTCCCGGTTCAGGTTTCCAGCTGCCAATTTGATACGAACTGAATATTTTATTTTCGAATTTGTCAATCAATCCCGACACTTCAAGATTCAAACGGATTTTTTCAACAGGTCCGCTTGATGCCACACAATACGGAATTTTTAATTTTGCAATAAAATCTTCAATGCCTTTCATGGGTTTTACCTGTGTTTTAAAAGCTTCAAAACTTTTCTCGCGATATTCTGTTTCAAAATTATCAGGCAGTTTCTGGTCAATTGCTTCTTCAATATGACGAAAACAATCTTTTAAATTTCGGCCGTTAAAATATCGGTATGCATCTTCGAGTTCCATTTCGAATCCGTGTTCCTGAGCCATTGCCAGCAATATTCCGTTGCCAATTTTCTCAGTATCAACCAAAACTCCGTCACAATCGAAAATAATACATTTTACATTCATAATTTTTAATTTACTTTTTAGAACCGCCTTATACTATAAGCGGTAAACCAAAATGGAAAGTACAAAAATTATTTTGCAAAGCTGTTATTGTGCTTTAAAGTGAAGATGAAATTTTAGAAACCATCTGAACAATAAAATCAGCCTGTGCGGGATTTATTTTCTTTATGGCTTCGGCAGTTTGAAACCATTCGCCTTTGTCTACTTCAGGAAAACTTTGAAGTTTACCGGATTTTGGAGGCCATTCCATTTCAAAATCATTACTTTTAATCAAAGATTCATCGAGTTCAAATTCGACAGCCCATGCATGAACCATTTTACCCGATTTCAATTTTACATATTCGAGTTTAATAAAATCTCCATCGACTTTAAAACCCGTTTCTTCCTCAAATTCTCGTTTAGCAGCTTCTAACGGATCTTCTTCAATAGTAAATTCTCCTTTTGGAATTGACCAGCTTTCTAAATCTTTATTTTTCCAAAACGGACCGCCCGGATGAACCAAAAAGAAAAAAATGGTTTTATCTACAAATTTATATGCTAATATTCCGGCGCTCTGTTTCATACAATTGCTGTTTGTTTTTTAATCTTTATAAATATCGTCATTCTTTTTCAATCTTAACTATTTAGTTATGATTTACCATTTGGCGGAACAACATTAAAACGCCATTTTCATCTCTTTTCCAAACGTTGGTGCTTTTTCCCGTTACAATGGCTCTTCCCTTTTTATTGTCCCAGGAAACATCTACATAATAATAACCGTATTCAATAACAAAATTCTTAATAGGAATCATTTTGCCTGCCTTAATAGATATTGAATCAATCGAAACTCCGTTTGGTTTTTCATGCTCTTCAAAATAAGGTTTAATGTTTTCCATTCCAACAAACATTGGTGCATCATAAGTAAGATATATGGCATCTTTTGTAAAAAATTCAACAGCGTGTTTTTCACCTTCCCTTTTCGAGACCAATTCGGCGATGCGTTCATTTCGTTTATCAACTTCGGTTTCTAGAGTTTTATTTATTTTAGGTTTTGGTATTTCACTTTCTTTCGTTTTTATAGAGGCAAAATTAGAACCGTCAATCGCTTTATTGGCTCCCCAGATTTCTGACTCCAGAGTGAGTTTTCCATTTTTCTCAAACTTCCATACATTCAGATATTTTCCATCATAAACTAAAACAGCACCGTTTTCATTTGTTGAATGAATATTAAAAGTTCCTATTTCGATGGCATAATTGCCTATTTGTTGAATTTCGTAAATATCTCTTTTATAACTATTGATTGTAAATTTTGAAAGCCATTGCTGATAATAGGATTTAATATCTTCTTTTGTATACAAAGCTTTATGATATTCAGGCATACAAACCGGTTCGTTATCATCATACAAATTGGTAATAACACTAAAATCTTTTCGCAAGAAAGATTCGGCAATCTGGCTGTTTATTGTTTTTAGTTTTTCTTTTAACTCATCTGAACTTTTTAGCTGTGCCCAGGAATTGATTACAACTAAAAGAAAAACAACCATTGATAAATA
This sequence comes from Flavobacterium sp. 22659, assembly GCF_052044235.1. Lineage (NCBI taxonomy): Bacteria > Pseudomonadati > Bacteroidota > Flavobacteriia > Flavobacteriales > Flavobacteriaceae > Flavobacterium > Flavobacterium sp. 22659. The sequence goes on along the minus strand of NZ_JBQEMU010000033.1, from coordinate 25,135 downwards.
TCTCTTTTTCATCTTTTTAGAGTATTAAAATTGATTCATTAAATGTAAAGAAAAGAATGATAATCTGTTAAAAAACATTTTATATAAAATTCATTATCAAACACTTGTACATTATTACCCTATTTATGGATTTAAACAATCTTTTAGATTCGTATTTTTATGAAATAAAAAAAAACAGAAATTTAAAATATTCATATTGTGAAAAAACATTTTTTATCAATCGCAATTCTGGCAGGAACTTTTACAGTTCAGTCTCAAAATAAAATTATTACGATCAGCAATAATTTAAAAACTGACAGAGAATTTGAAACTGTAGAACTAACAAAAAAAAATCTTGGATTAACAGCCGATTCAAAACTTGAAAATTATGCCGTTAAAGATCTTGGCAGTAATTCATTTTTAGAAACCCAGACTGTAGACAATGACGGAGATGGAACGGCAGATGTTTTGTTGTTTCAGCCAAAGATTAAAGCATCTTCTAAACAAGATTTTGAAGTTTTAGCTGGTACGAATCCTTCGGCTTCAAAAGAAATTAGCTGCTATTCACGCTTTGTTCCGGAACGCACAGATGATTATGCCTGGGAAAACAACAAAGTCGCTTTTAGAACTTACGGTCCTGTGGCTCAAAAAATGGTCGAAGATAAAATTCCCGGAGGTACTTTAACAAGCGGCATTGATGCGTGGCTGAAAAGAGTCGATTATCCAATTATCAACAAATGGTATGAAAAAGCCGCTAACGGAACAGGAACGTATCATAAAGATACTGGTGAAGGTCTGGATAATTTTCATGTTGGAGACAGCCGTGGTGTGGGCGGAATTGCAGTAAAAGTCGACGGAAAGTATTATTTTTCGAAAAATTTCATCAGCTGGAAAACAATTACGACTGGTCCAATCAGAACGAGTTTTATTTTAACTTATGCTGACTGGGACGCCAAAGGAAATAAAATAACCGAATCAAAATTAATCAGTTTAGATTACGGAAGCCAGCTTTCGCGCTTTGAAATCAATATTACAGGAACTAAGGAAATTGCTGCCGGATTAACACTTCATGATAAAAAAGGAACAATTGGAACTAATTTAAAAGAAGGCTGGTTAAGCTATTGGGAACCTATTGATGATTCTGAAATAGGAACTGGTTTAGTGACTCCAAAAAACACTTTGCTGAGTTTTGACCATCATGTAACAGATGAAAAAGATTTAAGCAATCTTTATGGAAACATTGCTGTAAAAAACAATAAAGCCGTCTATTATGTTGGTTTTGGATGGAAAAAAGGAAGTCCGTTTCAAACCAAACAAGAATGGGAAAAATATCTAAGTTCTTTTGCAGAAAAAATCAATAATCCATTGATTGTGAAGATTAAGAAATAATAATCATTGCCACTAATTTGCTAACAAACTAAGATTCCCTTCTTAAATTGAACATAGCCAATGGTTTCAACCATTGGGGCGCAATGTAAATTATACCTATATTGTGTTCCCGTGGTTGAAACCACGGGCTATGATAATTATTTAGCCCGCGGATTTTACGGATGAAACGGATTGACGCAGATTCATTTAAAATAAACCTGTTAAATCCGTAAAATCTGTGGTCTAGATTAAATCACTTCTTAGCAGGAAAATAATTTTCTTTTAAAATAATCTCCAGCGGAATATAATGTGTGCGTTCTGTATCTTCCTGCAGCACCAGTTTTTTATACAAATAATTAATTCCCATATACCCCTGATCTTCGGGTCTTTGGTTAATTAAGAAATCAATAACGCCTTTATTTAAGTATTCTATATTTTCTTTAAGTAAATCAAAACCAATAATTCGAACACCTTTTATATTGTTCTTTTCTAAAAATTCGGCCACAATATACGCTCGCGAATTGGGTACAAAAATGCTGTTTACCCCAGAAAAAATTTCAAGATTCAGCTGGTCGATTCCGGAATCTTTTAAGGTGAATTCTGAAAAATTAAAATTCGTCAATTCATCGTGATCTTTAAAATACGAATAAAATCCTTTAATTCTCTGCTGATAAACTGAAGTACTTTCGATTTCGCGGGTAATTTTAAAAATCAAAACATGTCTTTCATTTTTAACGGCAAAGCTGATGAGCCTTCCAGCTAAATAACCACTCTGAAAAGCATTTTGACCAACATAAGCGTGTTCATTTTCTTCAGAAATATTCGAATCGATCATTACAATCGGAATGTTTTTGCTTTCGTAATCTTTTAAAAACCGAACCGAATCTTCATAAAAAATAGGCGCAAACAACAAACCGTCGCAGTCAAATTCCATCACTTTTTTAACAGATTCCTTAAAAGAAGCCAGATTATAATCGTAAAAGAAATAATCCAATACAATCCCAAATTTACCAAACTCCAAAGCCGCTTTTTCGATTCCGTCCGTCTGGCTCTGCCAGTATTCCAAAGTTTCAGACTTGGGAAGAAAAACCGCAAAATGAAATTTTTTGTTTAAAGCCAGATTACTAGCCAGGATATTTCGCTTATAACCAAATTCTTCAATTATCGCATTTACCTTGTCTACAGTTTCCTGAGCCACCTGTCCGCGTTTATGAATAATCCTGTCAATAGTTCCGGGAGAAACATTTGCTAATTCGGCTATTTTTTTAATTGTTATGATATTGATTCTTTTTAAGTTAAAATAATAAAAGCTCCTTTGTAAAATTATATTTTTTTAGCAAAAATAAGTTGTTTTACATCACAATTTACATACATTTGTAAAATACCGTGTGCGTACACGTAAAATTACACAAATTGTAAAAATAATTTTATTTTTTTGTATTCTTTATTTAAAATACGCTTTAATAATCAAGATAAACTTAAACCAAATGATAATAGATTCAGTACATAATGCAGCAAAATATTACAGCCTGCATCCAAATTTTCAAAAGGCTTTTGACTATGTAAACCAAACCGATATTGCCAGTCTTGAAGCCGGCGTTATTGAAATAAGCGAAGGTTTAAAATTAATCGTAATACACGGCGACGGAAGTTCGAGAGAAGAAAGTATAAAAGGATTTGAATGCCATGACAAAAACATTGACATTCAGATTTCAATACAAGGTCCGGAAACTTTTGCATGGAAACCAAGAGAAAAATGCATAAGTCCAAATGGAGATTACAGCGATGAAAAAGACGTTCGTTTTTTTCACGATAAACCGGATATGTTTTTTGAACTTCAGGAAAAACAATTTGCCATTTTATATCCAGAAGATGTACACGCTGCCATGATTGGCGAAGGTTTTCTGAAAAAACTTGTTTTTAAAGTAAAAATTTAAATAGTAAACTAAACCATAACCATACTTTATTTTTCAAATTGGAATTTGAGATTTTAAAGTATTGAAAATTTAAACTAAAAAATGGATTCAATATTCAATTTAAAAGGAAAAATTGCTCTGATTACGGGAGGTGCCGGAGTTTTAGGAAGCAATTTTGCAAATGTATTAGCAAAACAAGGTGTTATTGTGGGAATCGTTTCGCAGTCACTTGAAAAAGCCGAAAGCACTGTAAAAACTCTTGAAGCAAACGGCGGACAAGGTTTTGCAGTTCAGGCCAATGTTTTAAATAAAGAAGAAGTAGAAAAAGTAAGAGATTTTATTGTTGAAAAATACGGACGTCTTGATATTTTGATTAACGCAGCGGGCGGAAATATGCCGGGAGCGACTATCCAGCCGGATCAGGCAGTTTATGATATGAAAAGCGACGATTTGCAAAAAGTAATCGATTTAAATATCATTGGAACCATGCTTCCTACTCAGGTTTTTGCAGAGTTATTTGCGAAACAAAAACAAGGAAATATCATCAATATTTCATCTGCTTCGGCACAAAGACCTTTAACGAGAGTTGTAGGTTATTCGGCTTCAAAAGCGGCGATCGATAATTTTACACAATGGATGGCAGTTGAATTAGCCCAAAAATATGGTGAAGGAATTCGTGTAAACGCTATTTCACCAGGTTTTTTCATTGGAGAACAAAATCGTGCTTTATTATTAACTCCAGAAGGGAAATTAACTCCAAGAGGTGAAAAAATCATCGATCACACGCCAATGGGAAGATTTGGAACTCCGGAAGATATTGACGGTGCGCTTTTGTTTTTATGCAGCGATATGTCAAAATTCGTAACAGGAACTATCTTAAAAGTTGACGGCGGTTTTGCTGCAACAAGTATCTAAAAACTAACTCACAAAACAACATAATACAAAATGGAACAAACATTAAGATGGTTCGGACCAAATGATCCTGTTTCTTTACAAGATATTGCACAAACCGGAGCAACCGGAATTGTAACAGCTTTACACCATATTCCAAACGGAGAAGTTTGGAGTATTGATGAAATTATAAAAAGAAAAGTTGAAATCGAACACCAGGACGGCGATCCTAAAAAAGGTGCTTCAGGATTAACGTGGTCGGTTGTAGAAAGTATTCCGGTTCATGAAGACATTAAAAAACAGACTGGAAATTACATTCAATATATTGAAAATTATAAAGAAAGCATTCGTAATCTGGCTTTATGCGGTATCAAATGTGTGTGTTATAATTTCATGCCCGTTTTAGACTGGTCAAGAACCGATTTATCCTATACCGTTGAAGACGGATCAAAAGCACTTCGTTTTGATATCAATGCATTTGCTGCTTTTGAATTGTTCATTTTAAAAAGACCAGGAGCTGAAAATGAATATTCTGATGAACAAAAACAAAAAGCAAAAAGCTATTTTGAAGCGATGACTGCCGAAGATAAAGTTAAATTGCAGCAAAACATACTTGCCGGACTTCCGGGTGCAGAAGAAGCGTATACGGTTGAAGATTTCTTAGTAACCTTAAGTGCTTACAATCATATTGACAGACAGGCTCTAAAGAATAATCTTTTTCATTTTTTAAAAGAAATTATTCCGGTTGCAGAAAGCAAAGGCGTTTTGATGGCAATTCATCCAGACGATCCTCCTTACCCAATTTTAGGCCTGCCAAGAGTGGTAAGCACCGAAGAAGATTTGATCGAGTTAATGAACGCTGCTCCTTCTAAATCAAACGGATTTACAATGTGTACAGGTTCTTACGGTGTTCGTGCCGATAATGATTTACCGGGAATTGTAAGACGTCATGGCGATAAAATGAATTTCATTCATTTAAGAAGCACACAACGCGACGAAGAAGGAAGTTTTTACGAAGCCAATCACTTGGAAGGCGACGTTGATATGTACGAAGTTGTAAAAGCAATTCTTGAAGTTGAAAAAAGGAATAACAGCAAATTACCAATGCGTCCGGATCACGGACACCAAATGCTGGATGATTTAAAGAAAAAAACAAATCCGGGTTATTCTGCTATCGGTCGTTTAAGAGGACTGGCAGAACTACGCGGACTGGAATTAGGGATCAAACGATCTTTATAATTGGTTTTGACACCAAGGCAGTAAGGCGCGAAGATTATTTTAAGCCACAGATTAAAAGGATTAAAAAGATTTTTCACGCAGATTTGGCAGATTATAGCAGATTTTATTATGATAAATATCTGCGCATATCTGCTTAAATCTTTTAAAATCTGCGTGAAAAAAATAACACGACTTATGTATTAACAGCAAATAAAAAAGGCAATCAAACTTTACTAACCACAAAAACCACAAAACCATGATTCGCCAAACCATTCTTATATCCTGCAGCCTTTTTATGAATACTTTACTGGCGCAGGAAATACCCAAAATTATTACTTCACCTAAGACTAATTATCTTCCGGATTTTAGTTATGCAGGCTATCATTTCGGCGAAAGTTCAATTCCTGAAACTACCGGAAAAATTATTAACGCAGCAGATTTTGGAGTAAAAGCCAATGACGAATTAGACGATTCAAAAGCACTTTTAAAAGCCTTTAAAGCAGCAAATGCTGTTGAAGGAAATGTTATTCTTCAATTGCCGGCAGGACGAATTATTCTAAGCGATATTCTGTATATCGAACGAAGCAATTTTGTGCTTCGAGGCGCTGGTTCTAACGAAAACGGAACCGAAATTTACTGCCCAAGACCCATGATGTATCTTAAAGATTCTGAAGTTTTGGCTGAACTTCGCGAATACTTAACCACTTTTGATAAAAGACAACGCGAACCAGAAAACAATATTGATTTACCATTCTCTCAATATGCATGGTCAGGAGGTTTTATCTGGACACAGGTTCCGGGCGAACGTGTAAAATCGTATTTGGATAAATATGAACCAGAATCCAGTCCGTTGGCGAAAGTCAGTTCAGGAAAAATGGGCGAGCATATTATTACGGTTTCGGATGTAAAAGGATTAAAAGCTGGCGATGTTGTAGAACTGCAGCTTTTTAATAAAGACGGCGAAAACGGCGAAATCATCAGCGATTTATATCAGGGAGCTAAAGTAAAACCGGGTTCACATCATTGGAAATTTCCAAAACTTCCTATCGTGAGACAGCAGGTTGAAATTACTAAAATCTCTGGTTCTAAAATCACTTTAAAAACACCTTTAACCATTTCAATAAAACCAAGTTATCAGGCGCAATTGGTCGAATGGAAGCATTTAAATGAAGTTGGAATCGAACATCTTCGTTTTACCTTTCCTGATATTCCCAGAGTCGCACATCATGTTGAACCCGGAAATAACGGTATTTTCCTGACGCGTCTTTTTAACAGCTGGGTTAAAGATGTCAAAATCACCAATGCCGACAGCGGCATTCTTGCTGAAGAAGTTTCTAATGTTACCATTCAGGATATTACGACAGATGGGCCGCACTTAGCGCATTATACAGTAACATTAGGCGGTGTACATAATATTTTGGTTAAGAATTTGAAAATTTACAATTCAGCCGTTCACCCATTAAGTTTCAACACTTTTGCTACTAAAAACGTCTATCAAAACTGCGAAATATTTACAGATCCGGTTTTAGATCAGCATTCTGGAGCCAATCATCAAAATCTATTTGATAATATTACGGTTCATGTAAAAGCCAATAAAAACAACAGTTATGCTTTGTTCGGCGGCGGCGGTGCTGATTACTGGAAACCTTCTCACGGACCTTTCAGTACGTTTTGGAATTTAAATGTTCAGGTCGAAAATCCAGATACATCAAAACCCGTTTTACTATACGGAATGAAAGACGGCGCTCTGGCCAGAATCATTGGTGTACACGGAAATGCAAAATTTGAAATCAAATACGACATTGATCCCTACATTGAATTTTTAAACATGCCAATTGAGAAGATTCCTTCGCTGTATGATTATCAATTACAGAAACGATTGAAATAGGTACAAAGGCTCAAAGGTACAAAGGTGCAAAGTTTTTCTTTGCTAGGCCTTTGCACCTCTGCCCCTTTGCAACTTTGAACCTAAAAAATTAACCGCTATGAAATATAAAATAGCTTTTCTCGCAATTGTATTTGTTTTCGGGAATTTGTTTTCCCAAAATAAATACCGACTTAAAAATTTTTCTACTACAGACGGACTTTCGCAGAGTTCTGTTATTGCCATTCATCAGGATAAATTTGGACAGATGTGGTTTGGAACCCGCGATGGTCTAAATAAATACGATGGCAGCCGATTTACTATTTTCAGGAACGAGGCTTCTAATAAATATTCAATCAGCAACAATGATATTTTAGCAATTGAAGAAGATAACTCGGGAAAAATCTGGGTCGGAACTTACAATGGACTAAACTGTTACGATCCTGTTTCAAATCGTTTTACAAGATATCTTCATACCAAAACCAATCATACAATAAGCAATAATGCTGTTTGGAGTATTAAGGAAATTGGCGGCGAAATGTGGTTTGGAACTTCAAAAGGACTAACGATTTACAACAAAAAATCGGGATTGTTTACTTCGGTTTTTCATTCAGATGATGATGCTTCTACCCTTCCAAGCAATAATATTCTGAGCATTATAAAAACCAAAAATGGAGCTGTCTGGATTGGAACAACAAAAGGATTATGTCAGTTAACTAGTCGAAAAAATGGGAAATTCAGTTTTAAAAATTATCCGTTAAATGCGTTTGATTTATTAAACGTACAATCGGTAATCGAAGAAAAAAACGGCAGTTTATGGGTTGGAACAAAAAACAAAGGACTTTTAAAATTTGATCAAAAACAAAAAGCTTTTGTTTCTTTTTTATCAGCCGAAAAATACCGCGAAATCAATACAGATATCCGCTCATTAGTAATTGACAACCAAGGTTCTTTGTGGATAGGAGCTTACGACGGAATTTATATTCTGGGACAAGATAAAAGTCTGCAGAAAATTAACAATACCAATAACAACAACGGAATCGACAAAGTCAAGTCGGTTTTTATGGATAAAAAAGGGTCGATCTGGATTGGCTGTTATTACAAAGGCGTAAACCTTTGGGATATTTCAAACGTGAATTTCTCTAACTACAATCAAAATTCGAAAAAGATTCCGATGAGTTTTGATGTTGTGAGTTCTATTATTTCAGATAAAAACCAGAATATTTATTTTGGAACTGAAGGCGGCGGAATTACGATTTTCAATAAAAATACCGAAGCCGTAAGCTACATTAACAGCAAAACCGGACAAACCAATAAAAATGATATCAAAGCAATGTGCCTTTCTGACGATCATATTTTATGGTTTGGAACTTTTTCAAAAGGATTATCGGCTTACAATACGGTTTCGAAACGAATCGAAGACAACAGAATTACTCCAGACTTAACCGAATTTTTAAAGGAAAGCGGTGTTTATTCGCTTAAAGCAGAAAATAAAATTTTATGGATTGGAACTTTTGGAAAAGGCTTAATTCGTTACGATACCGAGAACAAAACATTTGAGATTATTGGCAATGACAACACTAAACCCGTTTTCCTGACCAATAATATGGTTCGCAGTATTTTAATCGATAAACAAAATTCAATCTGGCTGGGAACACAAAATGGTTTGAATCGTATTTCACTTCGAAATTTCAATCCAAAAAAATATACGATACAGCATTTCTTTTACAATCATTCTTCTTTGTCCGGCGATGATATTCTGACTTTGTTTGAGGATTCTCAAAATAAAATCTGGGTTGGAACAAAAGCAAAAGGCCTGTATTATTTTGATGGGAAAAAATTCAGCCAAATCAATCTTAGAATCGGAAATACCCTCATTACTTCTATCCACTCTATTTTAGAAGATGACGATAAAAACCTTTGGATCAGTACAAATCAGGGAATTATTAAATACAGCACAATTAAAAAGACGGTTGTAATTTATGACCAAAAAGACGGTTTGGCAAGTAATGAATTTAATGATAATTCGGCTTTAAAATTAGGATCAAATCAATTTTATTTTGGGAGTCCTTCGGGCGCAACGTTTTTTGATGCAACCAAAATTTCCTTAAACAATTATGCGCCTCAGGTTTTAATTACCAATTTAAAAATTAAAAACGAAACTGTAAATGCGCATGATAAAGACGGCATTTTAGAGCAAAGCATTGGTTTTACCAACACCATTACTCTGGATTATGACAAAGCGAATTTCTCGATTAGTTTTGCGATTCCAAATTACATTCGATCAAAAAACAACCAATACAGTTATCGTTTAACTGGTTTAGAAAATAACTGGACGACAACTAAAAACAGCGAAGCCAATTTTGCAATCCAAAATCCGGGAACTTATACATTTGAAGTCCGCGGCGCAAATAATGACGGCGTATGGAATCAGGCTCCAACCACTTTAACGGTAATTGTAAATCCGGCTCCATGGCGCAGTATCTGGGCATTTTTATTATACGGAATCGTGATTGGTTTGGGCTTATACGGTTTAATCTGGATTATGAAATCGAAAGCCAGACTGAAACAAAAACTTGAACTGGAATATCTGGAAACGCAGCGAATTGAAGAAAACAATAAATTAAAACTGGATTTCTTTACCAATATTTCGCATGAGTTCAGAACGCCTTTAACCCTTATTTTAGGTCCGTTACAGCAAATTCTGGCCGATTATAACGGAACCAATGAAATGTATAAAAAACTTCTGGTTATTGAAGGAAGCGCGAATCATCTTTTGAGTCTGATTAACCGTTTAATGGATTTTAGAAAACTGGAAAATCATCAGGTTACACTGGAATCTGCAAACGGAAATATTGTAAAATTTACCAAAGAAATCTTTTTGTCTTTTATTGAATATGCCAAAGACGGCGGTTACGATTATAGTTTTGAAACCGAAAACGAAGAAATTCTAGTTTATTTTGACCGGTACAAACTCGAACGTGTATTTTACAATTTGATTTCAAATGCTTTTAGATATACTCCAAAAGGCGGTTCGATAAAAATTAAAATCAATCACGACCAGCAGAATCTCTTTATTGCTGTCGAAGATTCGGGCGTAGGAATCTCAGAAGAACATATCGATAAAATTTTTGATTTGTTTTTTGAAGTTCCAACGCACAATCAGGTTCAAAAAAATTACAATAAAGGCACCGGAATCGGGCTTTCAATCGTAAAAAACATTGTGGAACTTCATAAAGGAAAAATCGACGTTACAAACAAAACCACCGGAGGCGTTATTTTTAAAGTAACGTTACCGCTTGGACGTGAGCATCTCCTTGACAGCGAAATTATTCCTGATTTTAAAATTAGTGATGATATTGAACAATACGCTGCTCAATTAGAACCTTCGGAAATTACTGAACATGAAGACATCGAAGATTTAATTGTAAACGAAGAAAAGCAGACCATTTTAATTGTTGAAGATCATAAGGTTTTGAGAAAGTTCATGAAAAACCTTCTCAAAAAAGATTATAACATTATTGAAGCAGAAAATGGCAAAATTGCTTTAGAAAAAGCTTTAAAGTTTGTTCCAAATTTAATTATCAGCGACGTTATTATGCCAGAAATGGTGGGAACTGAATTGTGTTCAAAAATCAAAGAGAATATTAAAACCAGCCATATTCCGGTAATTTTGCTGACTTCCAGATCTTCATTGGTTTACAAATTTGAAGGGCTGGAAAGCGGTGCCGATGATTACATCAGTAAACCATTCAATTTAATGGAATTCAGACTTCGCGTTAAAAATCTTCTGAACACAACTGAACGTTTAAAAATCAAATTTTCAAGTGAGGATAGTTTTATTCCGTCAGAAATCACGGTTTCTTCTCTGGATGAAGAATTATTGAAAAAGGCATTTAAAATTGTGGAAGAAAACATTTCTAACGAACAATTTGACATTCCGTTTTTCTGTTCCGAATTGGGAGTAAGCAGAACTATGTTGTTTCTAAAAATTAAAGCTTGGACGAATTGCACGCCAAATGAGTTTATTCATGAAATAAGGTTAAAACGTGCGGCTCAATTATTAGAACAAAACAAATTAACCGTTTCTGAAATCAGTTATAAAGTAGGTTTCAATAATCCGAAATACTTTAGCAAATGCTTTCAGAAAAAGTACGGAGAGACTCCGTCACAATACTCCGATAAATTTTATAAATCTTCGGTCATAATTTAAAAAATCCACTGTTTTAAAGGGTTAAAAAAGGGTATCTGTATTATTGGATACCCTTTTTTGTATTTCTATATCGTTTTCGGCGTATACATTTGCGATATGAAAATCAAAAAAACAAACTTCTTATTACTGCAAATTTTGTTTGTCATTATCATAATCGGAATGAGTTTATTGCTTTTCTACTTTATCTAACATTAACCTTTAAAACCAAAAAATGAATGTGTACAGACCGAAAAATCAAATCGTTTAAATGGTGTTTACTGGTATCTTTTTTACTGGTAAATATTGTGATGCACGCACAGGAACGAAAAGTGACTGGAAAAATCACTTCGAGCGAAGATTTGCTTGGACTTCCTGGTGCTAATGTCTATATTAAAAATTCGTCTGTTGGAGCAACAGCCGATATGGATGGAAATTACACTGTAATTGTAGGAGAAAAAAATGCTGTTTTAGTTTTCAATTTTGTCGGGTTTCAAACTGTAGAAATTCCGGTTGGAACCAAAAGTATTATCAATGTAAGTTTAAAACCAGATACAAAAGCACTTGATGAAGTTATCGTAGTAGGTTACGGAACCCGTAAAAAAAGCGACATTACAGGATCTGTATCTTCTGTAACGGCAAAAGAACTAACCTCTTTTCCTGTTTTAAATGCAGAACAGGCTTTACAAGGCCGTGCGGCGGGTGTTTCTGTAATGACCAATAATGGTGGTGAACCGGGTGCTCCTGTAAAAATAAGGGTTCGCGGGGGAACTTCTATCAATGCAAGCGGTGATGCACTTGTTGTGGTTGATGGTTTTGCAGGTGTTTCTATGCCGGCTCCGCAGGATATTGCTTCGATTGAAGTTTTAAAAGATGCTTCGGCGACTGCAATTTACGGTTCAAGAGGTTCAAACGGGGTTATTATGGTAACTACCAAAAAAGGAAAAGTTGGAAAACCAGTAATTGAATTCAGCAATTCAACTTCGGTACAATCTGTAAACAATAAACTGCATTTATTAAATGCCGATCAGTTTGCTGCTTACCGTAAAAGTTTTACAACGCATACACAAGGTCCGGCAAATACAGACTGGCAGGATGTAATTTATCGTGACGGAATGATTTCGAATACACAGCTGTCTTTTTCGGGCGGATCTGAAAATGTGAGATATTATGTATCTGGAACATATTTCAATCAAAACGGAGTTGTAATCAATTCTGGAATTGACAGATATACCATTGTAAGTAATCTTGAGGCCGATTTGTCTCCTAAATTAAAAGTTGGTTTAAATACTTTTACCAGCAAACAGAACAAAGAAGGAATCATCAGCCAGACTGGTGCCGGAGGAACAGGAGCTGCGGGTGTAATTGCAGCAGCGTATCGTTTTATGCCGGATAAAGGAATTTATAACGAAGACGGTACTTATACCACAACCGCTCCAATTGGAGATGATATTGACAATCCGTATGCAACAGCTATGGAAAATATTCTGGAAACTGTTTCTATTGTAAACCGAAATAATTTCTTTGCGCAGTATCAAATTACAAAAGACCTTGACTTTAAAACAACTTTAGGTTTAACTGATAATAATTCGCAGACGGGAAGATTTATTCCGTCTACATTAATTGCCGGAAAAAATATCAAAGGAGAAGCTTCTGTAAATAATACCAGATTTTCTTCTTTCCTTACAGAAAATTATCTGACTTTTAAACGTGAAGTGATCTCAAAAGGTATGTTAACGGTTTTGGCCGGATATTCATACCAAAAAAACAAAAACGAAAACTCGTATGCCGCTTCCAGAGGATTTTTAACCAATACCAATTCGTATAGAAATCTGGGTGCCGGAACTGTTTTCTTAAAACCGGATTCAGGTTTATCTGAAACAGAATTAATTTCTGCTTTTGGAAGGTTAAACTTTGATTACGACGATAAATATCTGTTTACGTTTACTGCAAGACGAGATGGTTCTTCGAGCTTTAGCCAAAACTACAAATACGGAACTTTCCCTTCTGGAGCTGTTGGATGGAATATTGGTAAAGAAAATTTCTTGAAAGACAGTAAAACGGTTTCAAACCTTAAATTAAGAGCAAGTTACGGAGCAACAGGAAATCCTTCAATTGGCGCCTACTCTACTCTTTCCAGATTTTCTGAAATTTATTATGTAAGCGGTGACGTGATTACAAATGCAGTGCAGTTAACTTCACTTGATAATCCAAACTTAAAATGGGAAACATCGTATCAGCAGGATTATGGTATTGATTTAGGTTTATTTGATAACAGAATCAGTATTACTGCCGATTATTATAAAACGATTACTAAAGATTTATTGTTTAACAGACCGCTTCCGGGAGTTTCAGGAATTGCTTCTCAGCTTCAAAACGTGGGTGAATTAGAAAATAAAGGATGGGAATTGGGTATCACTTCAAGAAACTTTACGGGTCCTGATTTTACATGGTCGACAAACTTTAATATTTCTTCAAACAAAAACAAAGTATTAAAATTAGCAGATGACAAAGATCTTTTAATCAATTCTGCTCCGGGTCATTTCTTAGCTACTGAATCTCAGATTTTAAGAGTTGGACAGCCGGTTGGATCTTTCTTCGGATTTATTTATGATGGTGTAATCCAGCAGGGAGAAACGGTTTTACCAGGAAACTTTGAAACTGCTCCGGGTGGTGAAAAATTCAGAGATGTAAACGGCGACGGAAAACTGGATTCTCAGGATAAAACAATTATTGGAAATCCAAATCCTGATTTCATTTTTGGTTTCAACAATGATTTTACCTATAAAAATCTGGATCTGAATATTTTCTTTCAGGGTTCACAAGGAAATCAAATACTGAACTATACTTTAATGGAACTGGCTTCTGGAAATAATAATGCTACAACTGAGGTTTTAGACGCCTGGACGCCTACTAATACGGATACAAATGTTCCGGCAAACGCAGCAAGAACGAAAAGAATCACTTCAAGATTTGTTTATGATGGAAGTTACATCCGCTTGAAAAATGTTTCTTTAGGATATAGTTTAGATGAAAAAGTGGTTTCGAAATTAGGATTAAGCAAAGTTCGTTTCTACATCAGTGCGCAAAACCTTTGGACAATTACCAATTATCCGGGTTCAGATCCTGAAACGAATTACCTGAACGATACCAACTCAAGAAGTAATACCAATTTAGGATTGGATTATGGAGGATATCCAAACGTAAGAACGTTTACAGCAGGATTCAATTTAAAATTTTAATCTAACACAACTATCATGAAAAAATATATAGCTTTTCTTTGCTTCGGAACACTCGCTTTTTTCAGCTGTTCTGATCTGGAAGAAAAACCGGTAGGAATTATTCGCCCGGCGAACTTCTTTAACAATACAGACGATTTGCAGGCTGCTGTAAATGGTGCTTTTGCAAACATTGCCCATAATAATTACTGGGGAAGAGAATTTACAATTGCTTTAATGCTTCGCGATGACATGGCCGATATTGGCGACAGAACAACTCAGGCTGCGCGTATCGATGTAAACGATATGTCTATGAACGATACCAACGCGCTTGTAGCAAACTTTTGGCCGCAATCGTATGTTATCATTACAGCTGCTAATCAGGCAATTGAAGGTGCTAAAAAAACACCGGGAGATCCTGCAAAAGTTAACGCAATTGTAGCTCAGGCTTATTTTGCAAGAGCATTTACGTATTATCATTTAGTACGTCTTTTTGGAGACATTCCCTACATTGATTTTGTTGTAAACGATGTTTCTCAGATTAATTCTATGAGCAAAACCAAAGAAGCAGATGTATATCCAAAAATCATTGCCGATTTAGAATTTGCAAAACAATGGCTTGAAGATAAACCAAAAGTAAAAGCTGTTCCGGGTAAAGGCAGCGCGGCTGGATATTTAGCATCTGTTTACCTGACTTTAGGAAATTTCCAGAAAGCATACGACGAAGCTAAATATGTAATTACAAACGAAACAAAATTTGGTTTAGGTTTAGATGCTGATTTTCAGGATTTATTTAACGCTACAAAAACGGCATCTTTAAAAGAACCACTTTTTACAGTTGATTTTAACAACTTAACATCAGGAAACTACGGTCAGGATTATACTGCGTTTTTTACAGGATCTTTAAAAGATGACAGTTACAGTTACGGACAAGGTTTTTCGGTTGCAGTTCCTTCCTTAAAAGTATTTAATACCTGGGATCAAAGAGATTACAGAAGAGCAGTAAGTTTTGATACGATTATTAGAAAGAAAACAGGTCCGGGTGGTGCTTTACAAGTTTATCCTTCCAGCGACAACGAAAAAGCCCCGCGTCCGCATATTGCAAAATATTTCCGTTTTCCGGGAAAAGCAGGTGCTAACGGAAGAACTTCTCAGCACAACTACATTACAATGCGTTTTGCCGAAGTTTTATTAACAGCTGCCGAAGCATTAAACGAAATCACTCCGGGAACTACAGAAGCAGATGGTTATGTAAACCGTGTTCGTGCCAGAGCCAGAAACAAAGCTGGAAAACTGGTTTCTTTTCCGGCAAACGTAACTCCGGGACTTTCTCAGGCCGATTTTAGAAAAATGGTTATTGACGAAAGAAGATTAGAACTGGCATTTGAATATGTAAGATGGTACGATATTAAAAGACTTAAAATTGGTTTAGAAGTTTTTGGTCCGTCTGGTTTAGAACCGCACGCTAATTTCGATCCAAACAAAGATTATTTATGGCCGTTACCAGGAACAGAATTGGCTATTAACCCAAATTTAAAACCAAATAATCCTGGTTATTAATTTAACACAATTAGTATTGAACGCGGATGAAACGGATTCGCTATCGCGATCCCGATAGCTATCGGGAGCCGATTGAAACGGATTTTTTAATCACGTTGTGTATAATTAGGTTTCACGCAGATTTAAAAAGATTTAAGCTGATTAAAATTGTTTTTTTTAATCCGCTTTATCTGCCAAAATCTTTTTAAATCTGCGTGAAATAAAAAAATCCATGCAAAATCAGCTCCTGATAACTATCAGGACTACGATAGAGAATCCGTACAATCCGCGTATAACATTTTAGTATAGAAACTAAAAATAAAGATTAATTAGTAATATGAATAAAGTTAGTTTCATTTTAATCCTTGGGTTTGCATCGCTTGCAACAGCATGCAAATCTGGGGTTAATCCTCAAACAAAAAGTACAACGGCGACAAATAATTTACTTGAAACGCGTTACAAAATGCTCCTCGATTACCCGGTCGATTCTATGTCGATGCCGAGAAGTATGAATATTAAAACCCTTGAGATTCGCAAAGTACCATCGAGAGACTGGACCAGCGGTTTTTTTGCCGGAAATCTTTGGCAGTTATACCGTCTTACAGGCGATTCTAAATACAAAGAACAAGCTCAAAAATGGACTCCTTTCAGTAAAAAGGAAAGTGTTAATAGTAATTCGCATGACGTAGGTTTTAAAGTGTTTTGCAGTTTTGGAGAAGCGCTGAAAGTGGAAAACAAGAAAGACTATGAAGCCGTAATTGTTAAAGGCGCCGAAACTTTATGCACAAGGTTTAATCCAAAAGTGGGTTCAATTCGTTCTTGGGATTTCAACAAGGAAATCTGGGATTATCCAGTAATCATCGACAATATGATGAATCTGGAATTGCTTTTTGAAGCATCTAAAATATCAGGAAATCCAAAATACCGTGACGTTGCTATTAAACACGCTAATACAACATTGAAAAATCAGTTTAGAGAAGACAATTCATGTTACCACGTTATCGATTATAATCCGAATACTGGCGAAGTCAGAAAGAAAACCACACTTCAGGGTTATAACGACGATTCGGTTTGGGCACGCGGTCAGGCTTGGGCGGTTTACGGATTTACAATGTCATATCGATATACCAAAGATCCGGCCTATTTGAAACAAGCCGAAGGAACAGCAAAGTTTTTTATGACCAATAAAAACCTGCCGGAAGACGGAATTCCGTATTGGGATTTTAAAGATCCAGGTATTCCAAATGCGGCACGAGATGTTTCGGCTGCAATGGTTATGGCATCTGCTTTATATGAATTATATGGTTATACAAAAAATAACAGTTATTTGGCTTTCGCCGATAAGCTGATGGCTTCGGTACAAACCGACAAATATGTTTTAGATACTAAAATCAAAGCGCCGTTTTTATTTGATCACAGTACCGGAAACTGGCCGAAACATGACGAAATTGACGAACCAATAATCTACGCCGATTACTATTTTTTGGAAGCATTAATAAAGGTGCAAAGGCTCAAAGGTTCAAAGTAACAAAGGTTTTTAATCTTTGAACCTTTGAGCCAGAAAAACCTGTGAACCTTTGTAACTATGAACCTTTGTAACTATGAATAAAACGAATAAAACTTTTTCAATTTTTGCGCTTTTTGTTTTTTTTCAGATTTGTCTGAGCAGCAGTTTTGCTCAGACAAAGATGAATATTAACGACAACTGGCTTTATTTAGAAAATCATACTCCAAACCTGACCGAAGCGCAAAAAGCTTCTAACTGGGTTTCTTTGAACTTGCCGCATACCTGGAATGCCGAAGATGCAACCGATTTAATTCCGGGCTACAGGCGCGATGCAAGCTGGTATCAAAAAAAATTAAATATCACACAGATCGACAAAAACAAAGTTTATTCTTTATACTTTGAAGGATCAAACGTAACAACCAAAGTTTATGTAAACGGTAAAGAAGCCGGATCGCATATTGGCGGTTATATTGGTTTTTCAATCGATATTACGAATTTGATTAAGGAAGGAAATAATGAGATTTTTGTTCGTGTGGACAATAGTTATGACATCGAAATTATCCCGTCTCAAAAAAGTGATTTCTTTATTTACGGCGGTATCACGCGCGATGTCTGGCTGGTTTCAAAATACAAAAATCATATCGAGAATATAAAGATTACAACTCCGGAAGTTTCTGCTAAAAAAGCTTCGGTGCAAATTGTTTCTTCTTTTGTAAATCCAGATAATTCAAAAGACTTATCATTGACGGTTACTTTAAAAAATCCGAAAGGAAAAAAAGTAGCAAGTAAAACAATTCCTGTCACTGATAAAATTTCGACTATCACTTTTGAAAATATCAAAAACCCGGAACTTTGGGATACAGAAAATCCGAATTTATACAAACTGACCGCTGTTTTATCCGAAAAAAATCAAATTAAAGACAGTGTTGCGGAAAAAGTAGGTTTTAGATGGTTTGAATTTAAAGATCACGGTCCATTTTACCTTAACGGAAAACGTCTGCTTATTCGCGGTACACACCGTCATGAAGAACAAGCCGGAGTTGGCGCTGCCATGAGCAACGAACAGCATTGGGCAGATATGAAATCAATAAAAGAAATGGGTGCAAATTTTGTCCGTTTAGCCCATTATCCGCAAGATCCTGAAGTTTATAAAGCCTGCGACGAGTTAGGTTTATTGGTTTGGGATGAACTTCCCTGGTGTCGCGGCGGCATTGGTAATGAGGTTTGGAAAACCAACACTAAAAATATGCTGGCCGAGATTATCGACCAAAATTACAATCATCCAAGTATTATTATCTGGTCTTTAGGAAACGAAATGAACTGGCTTCCTGATTTTCCAGATGGTGATAATCCCGAAAAAACAAATGTGTTTTTAACTGAATTAAATGACATCGCTCACAAACTCGATCCCACAAGAAAAACGGCTATTAGAAAATATTATGAAGGTTCTCATATTGTTGATATTTTCTCGCCGTCAATCTGGTCAGGATGGTATTCTGGAAGTTACAAAAGTTATCAAAAAGCAATTAACGTTTATAAAAAAGAATACAAGCATTTTATTCATGCTGAATACGGCGGAGACAGCCATGTAGGCCGTCACAGTGAAAATCCGGTTACGGGTGAAAATGTGATAAAAGCCGAAGGCTGGGAAGAAGCGATAGTTCAGACGAAAGTTGCAAACATTGCCCAAATTGGCGATTGGAGCGAAAATTATATAGTCGATTTATTTGACTGGCATTTGCATATATCCGAAAATGACCCGGCGTTTGTGGGTAATGTACAATGGGCATTTAAGGATTTTGCAACGCCGTTACGTCCGGAAGATGATATTCCGTACATGAATCAAAAAGGGCTTACTGATCGAAACGGAATTCCGAAAGATGCGTATTATGTTTTTAAAAGCTACTGGGCAAAAGAACCTTTCACTTATATTGAATCGCATACCTGGACAGAGCGTCAGGGACCTGAAAATACACCGAGAACGATCAGCGTTTTCAGTAACTGCGATAAGGTAACCTTATCTCATAACGGAAAATCATTAGGAGAAAAACAGCGAAATCTTTCTCTCTATCCGGCAAATGGCTTAACTTGGGATGTCAATTTTACAAAAGGTGAAAATATTCTAATTGCTGTTGGGAAAACGAAAGAAGGAAAAACGGTTTCTGATACGCTGAAAGTTAATTATCGTTTTAATAAAAATGATACGGCGGTTTCATTGCAATTATCATCAGAAAAGCTGAAAAACGGCAATTATCTGGTAACCGCAATTGCAGTTGACAATAATAATTTGCGTTGTCTGGATTATGAAGCGAGTGTTTATTTTCAATGTTTAAAGGGAGGAAAAACACTAAAAAATCAAGGAACACCAACCGGAAGCGAATCTATAAAAATGGCAAACGGAAAAGCTTCTATTGAAGTGATTCCTGATGGTTCTAATAATCCAATCGAAATGACGGCTTTGAACCAAAGCTTTAAAGGAGAATATTTGAAGATTCCAGTTAATTAACTTAACCGCAAAGAGCGCAAAGCAAAGTTCGCAAGGCACGCAAAGCTTTGCGAACTTTGCGTAAAACTTAGCGCCCTTTGCGGTTAAAATATATTTCAGATTAAAAACAAAAATAATTTTGCAAAATGAAAAAAATTCTAACAATATTATTCCTGACATCGTTCGCAATTGGACAATCGCAAGGTTTAATTTCTAACGTACCAAACCGAAACACAACTTCTTTAAACGGAGTTTGGAATTATATTATCGATCCGTATCAAACGGGGTTTTACAGCTTTCACTTAGATCAATACGATAAAAATGAAAAACCGGCAAAAGGAGCATTTTTCAGTAATTATCATGCCCAAAATAAACAGGAACTGGTAGAATATAATTTTGATAAATCGCCGGCAATCAATATCCCAGGCGATTGGAATTCACAGGTTGCGGAGCTGAAATATTACGAAGGAAATGTTTGGTTTAAAAAATCATTTGATTATAATTTAAAAGATAAAAAACGTCTGTTTTTATACTTAGGAGCCATTAATTATAAAGCTGATGTGTATTTAAACGGAAAAAAACTCGGCACACATGAAGGCGGTTTTACACCATTTAATTATGAAGTAACTTCGATTGTACAGCCAAAAGGCAATTATCTGGTTATAAAAGTCGATAATACACGCCATAAAGAAGATGTGCCGACTGTTAATACGGACTGGTGGAATTACGGCGGCATTACGCGCGATGTGACTTTAATTGAAGAAGAAGCTTCTTTTGTAGAAGATTATACTATTCAGCTGAAAAAAGGTAATAAATCGGTTATTTCCGGGTTTATCAAAATCAATAATTTTGATGCTTCACAAAATAACATTTCGATTTCTATTCCTGAATTAAAAATCAATTTTAAAGGAAAAGCAGATGCTCAGGGAATTTTAAATTTCGAAATTCCTGCGAAAAAAATCTCGTACTGGTCGCCTGAAAGTCCGAAATTATATGATGTAACTATTGACTTTAACGGACAAAAATTAAAAGATCAAATTGGTTTTAGAACTATCGAAACAAACGAAGATAAAATTCTGCTTAATGGAAAACCGGTTTTCTTAAGAGGAATTTCAATTCACGAAGAAAATGCTAAAGGCGGCCGCGCGAATTCTGTTGAAGATGCTTTGCGTTTATTAAACTGGGCAAAAGAAATGGGTTGTAATTATGTTCGTCTGGCGCATTATCCGCATAACGAAAACATCATTCGCGAAGCTGATAAAATGGGAATAATGGTTTGGGAAGAAATTCCTGTATACTGGACTGTAGAATTTACAAATAAAAACACGTATCAAAATGCCGAAGATCAATTAACGGCTTCTATTACAAGAGATAAAAACAGAGCCAGTATTATTATTTGGTCAATGGCAAATGAAACACCAATTTCTGAAGCCAGAAATATTTTCATCAAAAATTTAGCATCGCACACGAGATCATTAGACAATACGAGATTAATCAGCGCTGCTTTATTAACAAAAAAAGAAACTATTGATGATCCAATTGGCGAAGTTTTAGATGTTGTGGCTTTCAATCAATATTTAGGCTGGTACGGCGGTAATTTAGAAGATGCTGAGAAAATAACATGGAAATCGAAATACAATAAACCTATTGTTGTTTCTGAATTTGGCGGTGATGCAAAAGCTGGTTTTCATGGAGAAAAAAACGAGCGCTGGACAGAAGAATATCAGGAATACCTATATATTCAGAATTTAAAAATGATTGAAAAAATCCCTCATCTAAGCGGCACAAGTCCTTGGATTCTGGTTGATTTTAGATCTCCTAAAAGATTACTTCCGGGAATTCAGGACGGTTACAACCGTAAAGGTTTAATTTCAAATGACGGTGAAAAGAAAAAAGCTTTTTATATTATGCAGGATTGGTACTTGAAGAAGAGTAAAGAGTAATTAGTAAAGAGTAATTAGTAAAGAGTAATTAGTAATTAGTAATTAGTAATTAGTAATTAGTGAAGAGTAATGAGTGAAGAGGAAAGAATGTAGAAGAAAGAATAAAGAGTATTACCAATTCATTAACAAAAAACCGACTGTAAATTATATGATTTTTCTTCATTATTAACTTACTTTGTAGTTATTCTAAAAAATTGTAATCCTATGAAAAAATTTTATTTAATGGCAGTTACTTTGTTTGCTGCCTTTACAGTTCAGGCACAAGACGTGGTGAAATTTGCTCCATTAGACAATAGCCCTGTTGATATTTCTTATTTCCCAAACAAAGCGGTTAAGTTTAAAAAAACAGATAATCCAAATCCGGTTGTCAAAGTTATTTATGCAAGACCTTCGGCAAAAGGAAGAACTATTTTTGGTGATGTTGTAAAATTTGGAGAAATCTGGAGAGTTGGTGCTAACGAAAATACAGAAATTAAATTCTACAAAGACGTAACAATTGGCGGTAAAAAAATACCTGCTGGATACTACAGTTTATTTGCTATTCCAGAAAAAGACAAATGGACTATCATTATCAACAAAGAACTGGATTTATGGGGTGGTTATGCTTATGATGAAAGTAAAGATGTTGTAAGAGTTTCTGTTCCTGTTAAACCGGTAAACGAAACTATCGAAGCTTTATCTATTGCTTTTACAACTCAAGGTAACATAGCAAACCTGGTTATTGGATGGGATAAAACAACTGTTGAATTGCCAATTACAGTTAAGTAATTTAGCTTTTTGCAGATATAAAAAAAGAGACATTTTGAACTGCCCCAAAAAGTTAGACACTATTTGGGGGCAGTTCATTTTTCAATGTCTCTTTTTTATTTTAAATATTTATTTTCAATTGAAGAATATATTGTCTGCATTCTCTTTTTTCCAATTAATATCTCCAAAACAGCTTTTAAAATAATGCAAAATGTCTTCTTCATTTTTGTAAATACTTCTTTCAAAAATATATTCTAAGTCAGTCTGAACAATTCCTACAAAACCCTTAAAATTCTTATTATCAAATAATTCACAATAAAAAATCTTTTTTGGATTTTTATACAGCGGTTCGGTAATATTGTTTTCAAAATCAACTATACGTCGTGGTGTATACTTATTTGAAAGATGAAATTCTTTTTGTGTGTTTCCAATTTCCGAAACAAAATAGCTGCTAATTTTTATTTGCTTGAATTCATCAAAAAGAGAATAAAACAACTTTAATGCTTCTTCTTCATTTTGTTTAACCTGATCCAGAATCATTTTTCTCCATCCTGAAGTTGATTCATAATAATCAAACTTCATTGCTACATAATCATGAAAAAAATTAATAGACAAAGGCAATATTTTTTTTTCTGTAATTTTCAAATCATCTAAAGCCAATATGTATCCGCTTATGAATACTAACAGGTCGCTAATTTTTTCAGAACCTAAATACATATAAGGCCTGATTCTTATTTTTTCAATAATTTGAAATAAATAATTCATTTCTAATTTTTAAATCTAAAGTGAGTATGTTTAAAATATAAGCCTCTAAAAAAGAGACATTTTGAACTGCCCCCAAAAAGTTAGACACTATTTGGGGGCATTTTTATGGAAAGAAAAGTCAAGTACAATTGTGAATTTAAACTTCGTTGTGTAGAAGAAGTTATGAAAAGGCATAACTCGGTTAAAGGCACAGCTAGAGCAAACAAGATAGCTGAAAGCAACCTTACATGCTGGATTAGCCGCTATAATGAATTTGGAATTGAAGGTCTTTTACCAAGGCAGAAAAATAAAGTTTATACTGCAGACTTTAAATTAAAAGTAATACAAACCATTGAAAATAAGTCTTTATCTTTGGATGAAGCCTGCTTGATTTTCAAAATTCCAGCGCAGTCAACCATAATTAGCTGGCAAAGAAAATATGCAAAAGATGATTTGGCAGGCTTAGAACTTAAATCACGTGGCAGACCAGCAGTTATGAATTTTAAGAGAAAGCAACGAAAAACAGACAAACCTTTAACCAGGGAAGAGGAACTCTTAAAGGAGTTAGAGTACCTGCGCGCTGAGAACGAAATTCTAAAAAAGTTCAACGCCTTAGTTCAAGCCGAGCAAGCCAATCAAAACAAAAAGCTCAAACCATAATGGAATTAAGGCATAAGTATGATTTAGATCTTTTGCTAAATTGTATGAACATGGTTAGAAGTACGTATTATTACTATGAAAAGAAAGGTCAGGTAATCGATAAATATCAAGAGATAAAAGATTTAATTAAACAGATTTACAATTATCATAAGGGCAGGTTAGGATATAGACGTATTACTCTATTACTCAAAAAAGAGGGGATTTTAATTAATCACAAAACAGTGCTTCGATTAATGAAATTTTTAGGATTAAAAAGTCTAATCAGAATCAAGAAGTACAGATCGTATAAAGGAGAGCAGGGAAAAATAGCCCCTAATCTACTGCAGCGCAATTTTAAGGCTGATATACCTAATCAAAAATGGGCAACCGATGTGACTGAATTTAATGTTTCTGGCAATAAATTGTACTTATCGCCGATAATCGATCTGTTTAATGGAGAGATAATTAGCTATGAATTATCGCAAAGACCAGTGTTTAATCAAGTTTTAAATATGCTTGAAAAAGCATTTAAAAAAATACCCGATAATACTAATCTGACTCTGCATTCTGACCAAGGATGGCAGTATCAAATGATACAATATCAGCATTTATTAAAGAAAAAAGGAATTATGCAAAGCATGTCCAGAAAAGGCAATTGTCTTGATAATGCGATAATTGAAAACTTCTTTGGAATATTAAAATCAGAGTTGTTTTATCTAAAAAAATACACTTCCATTAATCAATTGAAACAAGAGATTATCGAGTATATAAATTATTATAATAATGACAGGATTAAACTTAATCTAAAAGGAATGAGCCCGATACAATATCGAGCTCATTATTATAAAACTTAATTATTAATTTGTCTAAACTTTTGGGTGCAGTCTA
>NZ_JBQEMU010000032.1:0-48447 GCF_052044235.1 Flavobacterium sp. 22659 | reverse complement strand
CAAAAAAGCAAAACAATAATTCGTGCTAATTCGTGAAATTCGTGGCGAAAAAAAACTTAATTCCGTATCTTTGAAATTCTATTATCAAACCAAAAAATGACTACACCTTTTCAAAAAGCAAGCGAATGGATTGATGCTGAAAATGCACAAGACCCAAATATTGAATTAGACCAAAACAAAGAATATCCAAAAGAATTATTATATTCAAACAGGATGTACGAAAGACTGATGCAATTTGAACCTAATGCGTCAGAAGAAATCCAAATCGCTTCAAAAGCACAACACATCTGCCGATGGAAAGTTGCCCGCGAATCATACCCAATGGATCGTGTTGGTTATTTGAAATGGAGAGAAGAACTGAAAAAATTTCACGCAAAAACTACTGCCGAAATTCTAGCAAAAGCAGGTTACGATCAAACTTTTATCGATCGTGTTTCTTTTTTAATTGAAAAAAAACTTCTTAAAAAAGATGCCGAAACTCAATTATTAGAAGATGTAATTTGTTTGGTGTTCTTAGAATATTACTTAGAACCTTTTGTTCACAAACACGATGAAGAAAAACTAAAAAACATCATCAAAAAAACCTGGGATAAAATGTCGGAGAAAGGACATCAGGAAGCCTTAAAAATCAACTATTCTGAAGAAAACTTAAACTTGATAAAAGCTTCTTTAGGATTGTAAAAAAGATATGAAGAAAAGCAATCAGGAAGCTGCAGAAAAAATCACATTCAAAAATTTACGTCGTCTGTATTTTTTTGCGCTTCTTACTATTGCCTTAACTATAATTATCAGTCAGTTTTTAGTGCAATACAATCTGAATCAGCAGTTAAGCGATTCTAAGATTATCAATTTTTCGGGAAAACAACGAATGCTGAGCCAGAAAATTGTCAAAGAAGTTCTGATTTTGCATTATGTTTCTGATACCGCTTCAGACAAACAAATTTCACATTTAAATGAAGTTTTAGCACTTTGGAAGAAAAACCAAAATGCACTCGAAAATGGCAGTGATAGTCTGGCTTTTCCAAAAGAAAAATCAGAAACACTTTCTAAATTATATCTCGAAATCAATCCGATTTTCAATAAAATTGCACAAACTACAGAAGCTTTTTTATTGAATGTAAAGCAGAAAAAAACAACTGCTGAAAACCAAAAAAACGTAAATACAATCTTAGAAAACGAAGGGATTTTCCTTTCGAAAATGAATCAGATTGTAACCCAATACGATCTTGAAGCGCACGAAAAAGTAACTGAACAACGCCGAATAGAATACTGGATTTTCGGTTTCACGCTTTTAGTTCTTCTTTTAGAATTCTTCTTCATTTTCAAACCAACCAATAAGAAAATCGAGCGATTAATTGCCAAGCTTTTATCTTCAGAAAAGAAAGCTCTAAAGCTCGCATACGACACAGAAATATTAAGCGAAATCAAAGAAAATTCGGTAAAAGAATTGAAATCTCTTAATTATGCAATGGAAAATACTTTATTGTATTGCCGAATTGCACCAGATGGTTCGATCATTCATATTGGCGAAAAATTTGCTAAACTGCTTAATTATACCAAGTTTTCATCGAACAAAAAATTCTCTGAAGTTTTAACCGTTGACGAAAAAGAACAAACCAATTTCGACCGCTTAATTTTTGAAAAACAACGCAGCGGCTGGCAGGGCGAAATCAGTATTTTAAATAGAGAAAACGAAACTATTTGGCTGGATTTATCGATGGTTCCTGTAATGATCAAGAAAGACGAACTGGAACTTTTGATTGTGTGCTTTAACATCACTGAACGCAAAAAAGCACAACGTGAAGTTGAACGTTTAAACCTTGAAAACACCACCGAAAAAATCAATCAGCAAAAGATTATTTCGAGCAAAATTGTTGAAAATCAAGAAAACGAACAAAACCGAATTGCAAAAGAAATTCATGATGGAATTGGTCAAATGCTTACAGGTTTAAAATTTAGTTTAGAAAGCATTAATCTCGATGACAGAGAAAAATCAGAACAGAAAATTGAATATTTAAAGAAACTTTCGCTTGACATTATTAAAGGTGTCCGCACGGCAACTTTTAACTTGATGCCACCGGAATTAAGCGATCACGGAATTGTTTCGTCACTTTCAAAACTCACGCAGGAACTTTCAAAACTTACCGGAAAAGAAATCCTGTTTTACAACAAAACCGATTTTGACCAGCGTTTAGATTCCTTAATAGAAATCAATATTTACAGACTTACACAAGAAGCGATTAACAACGCTATAAAATATGCGGAATCATCGCATATTATTGTACAGCTTTCTCACAGCGAAACGCTTCTCAGTATTATTGTTGACGACAACGGAAAAGGTTTTGATGTCAATTCAGTCGATAAAAAACGTAACAGCGAATCCGGAATGGGACTTTTATTTATGAAAGAAAGAATCCAATACATTAACGGACGCGTTTTCATGAACTCCATTCCAGGCGAAGGAACGAGGATTACTTTTAACATTTCCATTCTTAAATGAGATAATGTGGGAATTAGATAATTAGATAATTTATCTAAAAGCCGAATTTCTATTTGTCAGGCTGAGCGATCCCGAGGCTTCGGGAGAAGTCCAAGCAAGTAACTAAACAAAGATTGGTGATTTAGATTACGGAATTTCTTAACACGCGCTTCGACTCCGTTCAGCCTGACAATACAAAGTGTTTAAATTCATATTTAGATATTAAAATTGTTTTTTGCAATTGCTATTGACATTGTAATTGTCATTGATATTGTAATTGATATTGCATTTTTTTCTAATGATTTTTTAATGTTGGAGTTTGGAATTTCAAAAATTTGGAATTTTAAATAAAAAAAGTACGTATATTAGCATCTTCTTTTTAGATGAATATACGTAAAAATTCAGAATCAAAATTAAGTAAACTATGAGTAATATCATTCGTGTAGTATTGGCAGATGACCATGTTTTTGTTAGAGACGGAATCAAATCTTTACTGGAAAACGAAGCAAACATAGAGGTTGTTGGTGAAGCAATTGACGGGGCAGATGCTCTGGAAGTGGTTACAGCAACAAAACCTGACTTACTTATAGTAGATATTCGTATGCCAAACTTAACGGGCATCGAGGTAGTAGAAAAACTTAGAAACGAGAATAATACCGTAAAAATCATCATGCTTTCGATGCACGAATCAGAAGAGTATGTTTTGAAATCTATAAAAGCCGGTGCCGACGGTTATTTACTGAAAGGCTCATCAAAAGAAGAATTTTTAAAAGCTCTTCATGCCGTTTCTTCGGGCGGTAAATATTTCAGCGGTGATATTTCTTCTATTTTGATAAGTCAATTAACAAATTCGACTGCATCTTTAGAACCTAAACAAACTTTAGGTGAAGAAATGATGATTACCAAAAGAGAAAAAGAAATCCTGACACTTCTTTTATCAGGAAAAGGAAATAAAGAAATTGCCGAAGCTCTTGAAATTAGTAAAAGAACTGCCGAAGTACATCGTTTTAACCTAATGAAAAAGCTGAAAGTAAAAAACCTTATGGAACTTTCGAACAAAGCGGCTGAGTATTCTTTAATCTAAAAAATACGTATAAATACGTAATTATTTTTCAAAAACTGCGTTTTAGCAGGTTTTAACTAAGTTATAGTACTTATTTTTACATGAAAATATAAGTGCTATGAAAAATACAAACTCACTATCGCAATCACACAAAATTTTAGTTTTGAACACATTGGCTTTTACAGTGTGTTTTGCCTGCTGGACATTAAACGGAGTTCTGGTAACTTTTTTAGTCGATAACGGAATCTTCCATTGGGATGTTATCCAAGTCGGATGGCTTTTGGGTATTCCAATTTTAACCGGATCAATAATGCGTCTGCCAATTGGCATCTTAACCGATAAATTTGGCGGAAAATATGTTTTTTCACTTTTACTGCTTCTAAGTTCAATTCCGCTGTTCCTCCTTCCCTACGCTGATAGTTTCGCCATGTTTGCTTTACTAAGCTTTTTATTCGGAATGGTCGGAACGAGTTTTGCAGTTGGAATTGGTTACACTTCAATCTGGTATCCAAAAGAATGGCAGGGACGCGCTCTCGGAATATTCGGAATGGGAAATGCTGGAGCTGCAATAACTACTTTTTTAGCACCCTCTCTATTAAACCATTTCTCTATTGATGATCCGCAAAACGGCTGGAAAGTGCTTCCTGTTATTTATGCAGTTTCATTAGTCGTAATTGGTATTGCGTTTTTGATTTTCACCCAAAATAAAAAAATAGAAAGCAGCGGTAAAACAATTTCGCAAATGCTTACACCTTTAAAATCGCAAAGAGTTTGGCGTTTTGGAGCTTATTATTTCTTAGTTTTCGGATGCTTTGTGGCTTATTCACAATGGCTGCTGCCAAATTTCATGAACGTTTACCAAACAAGTTTAGTCATGGGAGGTTTGTTTGCCACGATGTTCAGTTTACCTTCTGGTGTTATTAGAGCTTTTGGAGGTTATTTATCAGATAAATTTGGAGCCCGAAAAGTAATGTATTGGGTTTTGGGTTCTTCGGTAATTTTAAGTGCATTTTTATCGATTCCAAAAATGGAAATCACTACTTCTGGTCCGGGAATCCTGGCTGCTAAAAAAGGAGTCGTAAACGAAATCAGTGACAAAACCGTAAAAGTTGGCGATAAAGAATATCCAATTGCACAAAAAACAGCCAATACAGCCGAAAATGCCATTTTCCCTACTACTTCGAGCTGGCAGGATGTAGTTGTTGCTCACAATCAAAGTGTTGCTAAAAAAGAATTAATTGCCAAAGGCGTAACGGTTATTAAGTTTGATGCCAATATGTGGGTTTTCTTGGTCTTAGTTATTCTAATCGGGATTTCCTGGGGAATTGGAAAAGCAGCAGTTTACAAACACATTCCTGAATATTTTCCTAATGAAGTTGGCGTTGTAGGCGGCATGGTTGGAATGATTGGCGGTTTAGGCGGATTCTTGGGCCCAATTATATTTGGATATTTACTAACAGCAAGCGGAATCTGGTCAAGTTCATGGATTTTTATTTTAATCTTTTCAACTGTGTGTTTGGTTTGGATGCATTATACTATAACACAACTATCTAGAGAGAAACAAGTTAAAGTAACTAAAGCAAAATTAGAACCAGCATATTAAACTTAGATTAAAAAAAGATTAGAAATATGACTGTAATCATAGTATTCGACGGCATTTTCTTATAAATTTACCCTCGATAAAAATTTACCAATTTTATGAAGAAACTAAAACTAATCTTAATACTTATCGCAGGATTAAGCTTTGAAATTCAGGCTCAGGAATTAGATGTCAATTTGCAAATCAGACCACGTTTTGAATATCGAAACGGTTACAAACAACTTCTTCAGGAAGGTCAAAAAGGCACATCACAAATTTCACAGCGTTCACGCTTAAATTTCAATTACAAACAAGAAAATTTAATTGTAAAACTGACTTTGCAGAATACCAGAACCTGGGGTGATGTTCCATCAACTGCAGCGGCAGATAAAAACGGAGTGGCTGTTTTTGAAGCTTGGGCACAATATAATTTTACCGAAAAATGGAGCGCCAGAATGGGACGTCAGGTTCTTTCTTATGATAACCAGCGTATTTTAGGTGAAATGGACTGGGCTCAGCAAGCTCAGAGCCACGATGCGCTTACCTTTACATATCAAACTGAAAAACAAAAACTTGATTTTGGAGGCGCATACAATTCAACTGCTGAAAATGTTCTTCAAACTCCATATACTGTTGCTAATTACAAAGCATTACAGTACGCATGGTACCACAATCAATTTACTGAAAGTTTAGGTGCAAGCTTTTTACTGCTTAATACCGGTTATGAATATGCAAATGCTGATGCAAAACTATTGGTAGATTATAAACAAACTTTTGGACCATATTTGACTTACAAGACAAGTAAAATCGACACTAATTTCTGGCTTTACGGTCAAACCGGAAAAAGCACAGATTTAAAAGTCAGCGCATGGAATGCTGCTATTAATTTTAATTACAGCCTAACTGATTCCTTTAAAGCTGGTTTAGGATATGAATTTTTATCTGGAAAAGCTTCAAATGACGGAAGCACTGTAATCAAATCATTCAATCCTATTTTTGGAACCAACCACGGTTTTAACGGTTACATGGATTATTTTTATGTTGGAAATCACTTAAACAATGTTGGTTTACAAGATGCTTTTATAAAATTAAACTACAATGTAAATAAGTGGCAGTTTACTTTGATTCCGCATGTATTCTTATCTGCTGCAGATGTAGTTACACCATTAAACGAAAAATTAGATTCGTATTTAGGAACTGAAATTGATGCCACATTTGGTTATAACTTTAAAAAAGATATTACCGTTACTGGAGGATATTCTCAAATGTTTGGATCTAAAACCATGGAATTTATCAAAAACGGTGACGCTGGTCATACTAACAACTGGACGTGGCTGATGATTTCTGTAAATCCTAGAATTTTTACTTATAAAAAATAACGATTTTATTAATCGGATTTTATAAAATTTTACCCTTTTTCAAATTTGAGAAAGGGTATTTTTTTTACCCCTGAGGTTTTGTTATTCGTTATATTTGATTGATATTTTTATAATTAAAATCATGAACAATACCTGGACTCAAAGATGGGACGACCGTTACAAAAACGAAGAATTTGCATACGGCGAAGAACCCAACAATTACTTAAAAGAACAAATAGAAAAACTAGAAATCGGCACCATTCTTTTTCCTGCTGAAGGTGAAGGACGAAATGCCATTTTTGCAGCAAAACTAGGCTGGGAAGTTTATGCTTTTGATATTAGTGAAGAAGGCAGAAACAAAGCACTTCTTTTAGCAGAAAAAAATAACGTTTCTATTGATTATCAAATTGGCGAACTGGAAACTTTAGATTTTCATACAGCACAATTTAATGCTATTGCTTTAATTTATGCGCACTTTCCGGCTTCTATAAAATCTGAAATTCACACACAGCTGGATAAACTTCTAAAAAAAGACGGAATCATAATTTTTGAAGCTTTCAGCAAAAAACATTTGGAATATGTAACCAAAAATGAAAAAGTAGGCGGACCAAAAGATATTGAATCTCTTCTTTCAATCGAAGAAATCAAAGCCGATTTCCCGAATTATGAAATTATAGAATTAGAAGAAAAAGAAATCGAACTCAGCGAAGGTTTATTCCATAACGGAACAGGTTCTGTAATTCGATTTGTTGGAAGAAAAAAATAAAAATTTGCACGCTCATTTTTAACACATAGAAACATAGATTCTAATTCGCTTAAAGGCGTTTCACTTTCATCAATACACATAGGTATGTGTAAAATCTAGATTTTTAAAATAATCTTTTTCAACAGATTTTAAATTCTATGTTTCTATGTGTTAGAAAACCTAAAAGTACTTGTGTTCCATAATTTCAGAACGTAATTCCTCAACATCCAAAATCCCAATTCGTTTTCCAATTGTTTTTATCAAAGCTTCTTTTTTAAGACTTGAAATTATGCGAATCGCTTGTTCTTCAGTCGTTCCGGCAAAGTCTGCAATTTCCTTTCGCGAAAGCTCAATATCAATCAAACCATTAGTCTGCCCAAATTTGCGATGAATATAAAGCAGTAAATCCACCACACGTTCACGAACATTCATGTGCGCAATCTTGCGTATATTATTTTCACTTTTGTTCAATTCTTCGGCATAGAACAACATTAAAGCATACGTAAACTCAGGAACGTGCTGTAAAATTTCAAGCATAGTCTCGTTGCTGAAATTGCACAAAACAGTATCTTCTAGTGCATAAGCACCAATTAAATAACGTTTGCTTGTTCCAAAACCGCGAAAACCAATAATATCACCATTAGTAGTTAAACGAACGATTTGCTCACGGCCATTAATACCCGTTTTTATTGTTTTGGCTTTTCCTTTACATATAAAATAAAGTCCCTGCAAAGGCGCGCCTTCTGTAATAAACCGATCTGATTTTTTACAAATAACGCTTTGCTTTTTAGAAATATAAGCTTTCATCTGCTCCAAATACAAGTGTTTTTTTATAAAACAATTTTCATTTACACAGGAATAACAAATGGCTTGCTCTTCTTTCATGAGTCTTAAACTTTAAGTATATTAAAAAATTAAGATGTTGTTTCTCATTTATTTTCAATCAAAAATAAAAAAATAAATTCAAAAAATACGTATAAATACGTAAAAATACTTATTTTTGCTTAAGTACTTTTCTAAAGTCAGACCATTCAAATAAAAGTAGTATCTCTAAATAGAACTCAAATGCAAACTACGAAGATCAAAACTACCTGTTCCTATTGCGGCGTTGGCTGTGGTATAATCGTAACCAATGATGCAAAAAATGGTGTAATGGTCGAAGGCGACAAAGACCATCCGGTAAACAAAGGAATGCTGTGTTCTAAAGGAATGAATCTGCATTACGTAGTTAATGATACTTCTGACCGGATTTTATATCCAGAAATGCGCGGAAGTAAATCGTATCCGCTGGAACGTGTTAGTTGGGACATGGCTTTAGATCGCGCAGCAGCTGTTTTTTCTTCAATTATTAAGAAACATGGACCAGACAGCGTTGGCTTTTATATCTCGGGGCAATGTTTAACAGAGGAATATTATCTAGTAAACAAACTTGTAAAAGGTTTTTTGAAGACCAATAATATCGACACCAATTCCAGACTCTGTATGAGTTCTGCTGTTGTGGGTTATAAAAAAACTTTTGGAGAAGATTCTGTTCCCATTGCTTATGATGATATCGAACTGGCTGACACTTTTTTAATTACAGGCGCAAATCCTGCCTGGTGCCACCCTATTCTATTTAGAAGGCTTGAAAAGCACAAAGAGAAAAATCCAAAAACAAAAATAATCTGTATCGACCCCAGACGAACTGATACAGCAGCTTTTGCCGATTTGCATTTACAGATTATTCCCGGTTCAGACATTATTTTATATCATGCTATTGCCAAACGAATTATCGAAAAAGGATATGTAGATCATGATTTTGTGAAAAACCACGCAGAGAATTTCAAACAATACAAAGACTTAGTTTTAGGAACTTCGCTGGAAAAAGCTTCTAAACTCTGCGGTATTTCTGTAAACGACATAAAACTTGCCGCAGATCTTATTGGGAAAGCAAAAGGATTTATTTCGCTTTGGGCGATGGGATTAAATCAAAGTGCTGTTGGCGTTGATAAAAATACAGCTTTATTGAATTTATCTTTATTGACCGGACAAGTCGGAAAACCTGGTTCTGGGCCTTTTTCTCTTACGGGACAGCCCAACGCTATGGGCGGACGTGAAGTGGGCGGCATGGCAACGCTTTTAGCAGCGCATAAAGACATTGCCAATCCAGCACACCGCAAAGAAGTTGCCGACTTTTGGGGCGTTGACGAAATCTCAGACAAACCGGGTTTAACAGCGACAGAAATGTTTGAAGCGCTGGAATCAGGAAAAATGAAAGCCGTTTGGATTATCTGTACCAATCCATTAGTGAGTTTACCCGATTCTAGAAGAGCCGAAAAAGCACTTCAAAATGCAAAATTCGTAGTCGTTCAGGATATTTCTCATAATGCCGATACAGCCAAATTTGCTGATTTACTTTTACCTGCAGCCGGCTGGCTGGAAAAAGAAGGAACGATGACCAATTCTGAACGCCGTATTTCCTATCTGCCAAAAGGAATTAATCCGCCCGGAGAAGCACTTCCAGATATTGAAATCCTAATTCGTTTTGCTAAAAAAATGAATTTCAGCGGATTCAATTTCAACAGCGCCGAAGAAATTTACAAAGAACATTGCGCCCTTACCAAAAATACCAATATTGATATTTCATTCTTAAACTATAACCGTTTAAAAACTGAAGGCACTTTTCAATGGCCTGTTCCAGATTATAATCATCCTGGAACGCCGAGATTGTTTACCGATAAAAAATTCTATACACCTTCAGGAAAAGCCATTTTTAATCTTCCTGTTTCTATCGAAAATACTTCGGTGCAGCCAAACGACGAATTTCCTTTTATTTTAACCACAGGAAGAATCCGCGATCAATGGCATACAATGACCAAAACGGGTAAAGTTTCAAGATTATTAACCCATATTCCGAGTCCTGTTTTAGAAATAAACCCAATTGATGCTTTTAAAAACGAGATTAAAAACGGTGATATTGTCGTGATTTCAAGCAAAAACGGAGAAGTCCGCGTAAAAGCAAAAGTTACAGATTCTATTAAAGAAAAAGTAGTTTTCCTGCCCATGAATTGGGGAAAACAGCTGGAAAATGATTTAAACCGAACCAATAATTTAACCAATACCGTTGTCGATCCCGTTTCAAAAGAACCTGATTTTAAATTCACAACCGTTTCGATTAAAAAATATGTAAAACCGTTTCAAAAAATTGCAATTGTCGGCGCCGGAGCAGCTTCATTCCGATTCATTCAAAACTACCGCGAATTCAATTCGACTGATGAAATTATTGTTTTTTCGAATGAAATAAATCCGTTTTACAATCGTGTTTTACTGCCAGAATACATGACAGGAGAATTCACTTGGGAACAGCTTTTAAAAGTTAAAGACGGTGAAACTCTCAATAAACTCAATATCACTATGAAAGCCGGAGTTTCAATTGATAAAATAGATACCGGCAAAAAAACAATTTTAGATAGTCAGGGCGAAATTCACACTTTCGATTCGCTGATTTTAGCAACCGGAAGCCGTCCTTTTGTCCCAGAAAATGCACAGCTTCATCTTCCCGGGCGTTTTACCGTTAGAAGAAAAGAAGATGCCGACCGATTGAAAAAACATCTCGACAGCACCAATCTTCCGCCCGAAGAACAGCACGTAGTCATTATTGGTGGCGGTTTATTAGGATTAGAATTGGCTGCAGCTTTAAAACATAAAAAAGTAAAAACAACCATAATTCAAAGAGCTTCACGTTTAATGGAGCGTCAATTGGATCGAATTTCAAGCAAATTACTGGCCGAAGAAGTACAGCTTCGTGACATTCAGATTTATTTTGATAATGAAGTCAGCACCGTTTTTGAAACCGATAATCCAAACGAAATTGAGATTGCTTTAAAAAGCGGTAAAATCATTACGGCAAATGCAATCGTATATACAATTGGAACAATTCCAAATATTGAAATTGCACGTGAAAGCGGTTTAGCCTGCGGACGCGGCGTTAAAGTAAATCAGTATTTACAGACTTCAAATCCTGATATTTTCGCAATTGGCGAAATAGCCGAATTTAATAATAAGTTATTCGGAATCACTTCTGCTGCCGAAGAACAAGCCGATATTCTCGCCAATTACCTTGCGGGCGATATCAGCAGTTATTATAAAGGTTCTATTTTAATGAACATTTTAAAATTAGAAGATATCAACCTTTGCAGTATTGGCGATTTGACAATTCCGGAAAACGACGATTCGTACGAAGAAATTGTTTTTACTGATCTTAAAAAACGCTATTACAAAAAATGCATCGTTAAAGACGATCTTTTGGTTGGAGCCATTTTAATGGGCGATAAAAACGAGTTTGCCGAATTTAAAACTATGATTGAAAGCAAAATTGAATTATCAGACAAACGAAATACGCTTTTAAGAGGAAGTTCAAATGCAAAACCGGTTTTAGGAAAATTAGTCTGTTCGTGCAGTCAGGTTGGTGCCGGAAACATCGAAGAAACCATAAAAAGCGGCGTAAATGATTTTACCGAATTATGCAAAAACACAGGCGCAGGTTTAGGATGCGGAAGCTGTAAAACTGAGGTTAAAGAGATATTGGCGAAGTATAAATAGTTTGTTTTGTTTCAACACAATGTCACCCTGAGCGGAGTCGAAGGGCGCTCCAATTAGAATCGGGCTTCGACTACGCTCAGCCTGACACGCTTGGAGGAAACATGAAACCTGAAACAAAGCAAAACCTGAAACAAAAAACAAAATGGAACTAACAAGATTAATAGTAAAAGGAGGCGTTATTTCGCCAGGAGAATTACAAGAAGTTGTAAATATTGCTTTAGAAGAAGGTTTGGATTCCATTTCGTTTGGTTCCAGACAGGATATTATTTTTCCGAAAGGATTTAAAACTTTAGATAAAACCACTTTAGGAAAACATCATTTTGTTTATCCGGATCAAAAAAGCGGTAACAATATTGTTTCGTCTTATGTTTCTACTGATATTTTCAGAAATACAAACTGGCTTACCGGAAATCGGTTTTTATATATTTTAGAAGAATTTAAAGAACAGCCAAAACTTAAAGTCAACATAACCGACCCTAAACAGCAATTGGTTCCGCTGTTTACAGGACATTTGAATTTTATAGCTTCAGAACACGAAGATTATTGGTATTTATATATTCGTCTTCCTAAATGGGAAAAAATAGAAGTTTATCCTGTTCTGCTGTACAGCTGGGATTTGGCTAAGATTTATTATGAAATTGAGAAAATCTCTGAAGAAGATTCAATTGATATAGAAACGCTTTTCGTATTGGTGAGCGAAGTTTTAGATACCAATAACAGAACAATTGACAAACCATTAAATATCCCGTTTTATCCGTTTCCTTATTACGAAGGAATGAACAGAATGGGAATCGATCAATACTGGCTGGGATTGTACTGGAGGAATAATTTATACGATTTGGATTTTCTGAAAGAAATGTGCGATTTGTGTTTTGAATGCAAAATTGGAAAAATCTGTATCACGCCTTGGAAATCTTTT
Source organism: Flavobacterium sp. 22659 (assembly GCF_052044235.1). NCBI lineage: Bacteria > Pseudomonadati > Bacteroidota > Flavobacteriia > Flavobacteriales > Flavobacteriaceae > Flavobacterium > Flavobacterium sp. 22659. The sequence continues at coordinate 35,723 of NZ_JBQEMU010000032.1, read as the reverse complement.
ATTATAAAAGGAATTCCGAAAGACCGAAAACTGGAATGGGAAAAATTCCTGGGAAAACGCGGCATTAACGTTCGTCATTCTTTATTAGAACTCAACTGGCATTTACCCGTTGCAATGGAATGGGCTTTGAATCTTAAAACTTTTTTAGTTCGAACTTTAGATCAATTCGATATTAGTACCTACGGATTGAATTTCGGAATTTCAGAATACAACCGCGACGGACATTATTTTACTTCGATTGTAATCGAAAAAAATGAACTTCCGGCTGCTTTAGAATCTATCAAAATCAGAGATACCTATAATGTATTGTTTGCGAGAAATTTTGATCCAAATACTCGCGAATATATTGTGCATTCACAAGATATTGACAAACTGGAACTGCCAACAATTTTAATTGAATTAAGCCGTAAATATTTTGAAGAACTTGGAAATTCTAGCGCTGAAACCAATGAAAATCCGCAGAAAAAAGAAAAACCGCAATTAGATATTTATCAATGCCAGGAATGTTTAACGCTTTACAATTCTGAATACGGAGACGAAACTCAGGGAATTCCAAAAGGCATTTTGTTCGAAAATCTGCCTGAAACCTATTGCTGTTCGCTTTGCGAAGCTCCAAAAAGCAATTTTAAAATTTTAGAATTGGTCAAAAACTAAAGGCTGCTTCAATATTAATTAGGAGCTGTTCCTGCTGTCCGCTGTATCTTTTATCCGCCGCGGCGCGATAAAAGGATACCGTTTCCATCAGGGCTAGAGCACCAGTCTTTAAAAGAACTTATCAGCAAAAACTCTTATTATACAGCAAATTCTTCCATTTTTTCATGTAGAATTGTTAAGAAATTCAGCTTTAAAATTTTAGGCAAAAAACTAACTTTTTAACAATCAGATATTTAATCCATTAAAATATCGAAAAACTTAACATTAGAAAGCTTGTTTTATAATTATCTTTACTTAACCGAAATTTAACAATTTGGTCACATTGCTATTAATACACTCATTTAAAGCACTTAATATATGGAAAACAAACCCGAAGAAATTACTCCTGAGAAAACTGATTCTCCAGCTGCAGAAAATGTAAAACCTGCTGCAGAAGAGACAAAAACAACGACGGCTGCACCAGCAAAAACAACTGCTGCCAAAGCAGCTCCAGCTAAAACCACAACGGCTGCAAAACCAGTCGCTGCAAAATCTACTGCAACAAAAGCACCTGCTAAACCAGCAGCAAAAACAACTGCTCCTGCTGCAACAGTAAAAACAGCAGTACGCAGAACACCTGCAAAAAAAGTTACTGCACCTGTGGTTAAACCGGCAGTTATAGAACCAATAACTGAAATAAAAGAAGAAAACGCAGCAAAAAATACTTCAACTGAAGAAACAGCTGAAGATAAATCTAAAAATAAAAAAGCTAAAAAGGTGAAAGACAAAGAAAAGGAAAAAGAGAAAAAGAAAGCTGCAAAGAAAAAAGATAAGGCTAAAAAAGATAAAAAGAAGGAGAAAGCTAAAAAAGCAAAATTAAAAGCGGCCGCTAAGAAAAAAGAAAAAGCTAAAAAAGCAAAAGATAAAGCTAAAGCTAAAAAAATTGCAAAAAAGAAAGCAAAGTCTAAAAAAAAGGCAAAAGCTAAAAAGAAAAAATAATATATAAAAAAAGCTCAACTTAAAGTTGAGCTTTTTTTATTTATGTGTCGCCGCGTAGTTTAATTTGTTATTTCGACCAAGGGCTCACCCTGAAAATTCACAATTAACAATTAACAATTCATAATTAACTTTTATCCTCCAATCGCAATCATGCTTCGATTGTCTGAATGAAGCACAGGATCATTAATTTCATTAATGCCGGACATTCCGGCGCGAACTTTCTTTTTATTTTGAATAGATTCCGAAATCAAACCTGTAATGGTTTCACCATTTCTAAAAGGAGTTAACAAATCAGTTTCAGAATTGGAGAAAAGGCAGTTTTTTATTTTTCCGTCAGCTGTCAAACGGATTCTATTGCAACTGTCACAAAAAGGATTTGTGATAGAACTTATGATTCCGAAATCGCCTTGGAAATCTTTAATTTTATAATTTCTAGAAGTGAAGTTTTTTTCATCTTCTAATTTTTGAATTTCATTTTCAGGAAAAACATTTCCAACCAAAGATAAAATCTCATGCTGAGAAACCATTTTACTTCTGTCCCACTCGTTTCCTGCAAACGGCATAAATTCAATGAAACGAACCGAAATTGGCAGAAACTGTGTCAGTTTTACAAAATCAACAATTTCATTATCATTAAAACCTTTTATCAAAACAACATTTACTTTTACCTGAAAATCATTATTTAAAAGCAGATGCAGATTATCAATAACTTTCTCAAACTGGTTTCTAAGCGTCACAGCTTGAAATTTTGACGAAATAAGCGTATCTAAACTCAAATTGATCTTTTTGATTTTAAACTGCTTTAAAACGTCTATATAGCGGTCAATTAAAATTCCGTTTGTCGTTACGGAAAGAGAAACATCTAATGCTGCTAATTTAGAAACAATTTCAGGAAAATCTTTTCTAAGCAAAGGTTCTCCGCCTGTTAATCGTATTTTGTCAACACCATTTTGTGCGAAAGTCTGGGCGATACCAAAAATCTCGTCAGCCGTCATTAAGCTGGCTTTTGGAGAAAGCGCAATTCCGTCAGCCGGCATGCAGTACGTACAACGCAGATTGCATTTTTCCAGCAGGGAAATGCGCAGATAATTGTGTCTGCGCCCAAAACCATCCGTCAAAATTGTGTTAGAGGCTGTCATGGTTTTTACCTTTTAAAATATGAAAAACGTGCATTACATGCGGAAACACAGCGTCCATCGATTCTCTTACTCCGTTGGTTGAGCCTGGCAAAGCCAAAACTAAACTTTTACCCAACGTTCCTGCCACGCTTCTGGAAAGCATTGCGTACGGCATTCTCTGTTGTCCGTAACTGCGGATAGCTTCTTCAATTCCCGGAATTCTGCTTTCTAAAATTGGCGATAAAGCTTCGGGCGTTACATCTCTTGGTGATAAACCAGTTCCGCCTGTAAAAATTACCAGCTGATGTTCTTTGGCGAAAGTCTTAGTTTTTTCCTGAATGATTTCCAGTTCGTCTGGAATAATCTCATAATGTGAAGTTTCAACTCCGTACGAATCCAGTTTTTCTACAATCGTTTTTCCAGAACGATCTTCTTTATCGCCTGCAAAAATCGAATCAGAACAAACGAAAACTGCAGCTTTTATAACATTAGGAAATTTATTTTTGAAAGACGATTTTCCGCCTTCTTTATTAATCAATTTAATGGTCGAAATTTCGATTTCTTTGTCAATAGGTTTTAACATATCGTACATGGTCAACGCTACGATTGATGCGCCGTGCATCGCTTCAACCTCAACTCCGGTTTTATAAACCGTTTTTACATTAAAAATAATATGAATTTCTAAACCTTCAATTTTATATTCAACCGATGTAAATTCTATTGGAATTGGATGGCAGTCTGGAATAGACAAATGTGTATTTTTTACCGCAAACAATCCTGCTGTTTTTGCCATTTCTAGTACATTGCCTTTGGGCACTAAATTATTTACAACTGCATCAATTGTTTCCTGTTTGCTGACTTTTACAATTGCCGTTGCGGTTGCTTTTCTTAATGTGCTTATTTTATGCGTAATATCTACCATTAACTATTTTGTTTCCAAGTGAATGTATCGTTTTCAAACATTTCTTTCCCAAAAATAGGAACATCGGTTTTAATCCAGTTTACAATGGCTTCTGTCGCTTCATAAACTTGTTTGCGGCGTGTAGCCGAAACAAAAACAAACAAGCAGATTTCGCCTGCTTTTACAATGCCCAGACTGTGGTAAATGTGCATACAGGTTAAATCGAATTTGGCAAAAGCTTTTTCACGAATGGTATGTAATGCTTCGTTCGCCATATCGGTATAAGCTGAATAATCAATCGCCACGACGGTATTGTCATGAATTACATCGGCACGAACTTGTCCTAAAAAAATATTGTGGGCTCCAATCGTGTGTTTGGATTGGTGCTTTGCAATCGACTCGGCTATAAACTCAGGAGAAATAGGCCCTTCAACAAATACATTTTTACTCATTTTTTATGTTTTTTTTTGCCACAGATTAAAAGGATTTTTTTCTTTTGTCAGGCTGAGCGGAGTCGAAGCCCACGTCCAATTGGTACTCCCTTCGACTCCGCTCAGGGTGACAAACTCAATAATAATCTGTAACTATATTTTTATTTCCTGTAATAATTGTTTCATTGCCAAAGCACCTCCAGCAATACTTTTTACATTTTTAAATTGATGTTTTTGAAGCAATTCTACTGCGATTTTACTTCTAATTCCGGACTGGCAGAAAATATAAATCATTTGGCTTTTATTCAGTTTTTCGATTTCTTTTTCTAAATGCATTAACGGAATCTGAAATTGATTTTTCAAAGTAATTTTTGGCGATTCATCAATATTTCTAACATCAATAAAAAGAAGCTCATCTTGGTTTATTTCATCTAAAACAGATTCAAAGCTTACTTCTTCAACTTCCCATTTATTGTATTTTTCTTCGAATGTTTCTCTGCTTATCGATTGAAAATCACTTTTATCAAAATCATATTTTTGCTGTTCGTTATTCAAAATATTATAGACTAATACTTTACCGCTTAAAACTTCTCCAATTCCAAGAATCATTTTCAAAACTTCATTGGCCTGAAACATTCCAATAATTCCAACTGAAACTCCAATTACGCCTGCATCTTCACAATTTAAAGCATTCGAGTTTTCATCTGGATACAAACATCTGTACGTTGGTCCGTTTTGATAATTAAAAACCGAAACCTGTCCCTGAAATCTAAAAATCGATCCGTAAACCATTGGTTTATTCCTTACCAAACAAGCATCGTTTATGAGATATTTTATCGAAATAGTATCTGTTGCATCAACAACTATATCATATTTTTCGAATAAACTAAGAACATTTTTTCCTGATAATTTCTCCGAAATGGCTTTTACTTTTACCAGCGGATTCAATTCAGAAATCATTTTTTTGGCTTCTTTCGCTTTAGATTTTCCAACTGCCAAAATTTTGTAAATTACCTGACGGTGTAAATTAGAAACTTCGATAACGTCATCATCAACAATTCCAATTTCTCCTACTCCGGCTGCAGCTAAATACGGCAGAATTGCTGCGCCCAAACCTCCGGCGCCAATAACCAAAACTTTAGCTTTTGCTAATTTGTGCTGCCCCTCTTCTCCAATTTCAGGAAGAATCATTTGTCGGTTATATCGATTTGATGTTTCCATACTCTTTATCCTCCTGCAAACGGCGGTAATAAAGCAACAATATCACTTGTCTGCAAAGTGTAATCTGCTTTTTTTGAAATTATTTTTTGATTGACTGCCACGCTGAAAGTAAGTGAATCAAACTCATATTTTTCGTTTAAATCCTGCAATAGTTTTTGCAGAGACAACTCTTCGGAAAAAGATAATTTTTCGAATTCGCATTTTGTTTTTTCGGCAACAGCTCCAAAATATTTAATCTCGATCATTTTTATAAATTTAAATTCTGAAAAATGAATTCGTCTTCAAAATGTTCCTGAAAATAGGAAATCCAGCTCGAAGTATTTCTCACTACTTCGCCAATCACAATAATAGCTGGCGATGATATACTTTTTTCAGCAACCAATTTAGTGATTGTATTGATAGTTCCAATCACTTTTTGTTCTGAATTTTTTGTTCCGTTTTGAATGATGGCGATTGGTAAATCGTCATTTCTGTTTTCCTGATAAATCGAAATGATTTCGTTCAACTTGTGCATTCCCATCAAAATAACCACTGTAGCAGCCGATTTTGAAGCCAAATGAACATCTTTTGATAATTTATGATCGGATGTTGTTCCTGTAATTACCCAGAAACTTTCGGCTACTTTGCGCTGTGTTAAACTAATTCCAACTGAAGCAGGAACTCCCAAAGCCGATGAAATTCCGGGAACAATAGCGGTTTCAATTCCGAAATCTTCTGCAAACTCGATTTCTTCGCTTCCTCTTCCAAAAACAAACGGATCTCCTCCTTTTAAGCGCACAACATGTCCGTGAGTTTTTGCCATCGAAACAATCAAATCGTTAATTTGATCTTGTGTGTATGCATGGCATCCTAATCGTTTTCCAACAAAAACAATTTCTGCATTTGATGCATATTCTAATAATTCTTCGTTGACTAAAGCGTCATACAAAACTACATCGGCACTTTTTAAAGCTTTTATCGCTTTCATCGTAATCAGCTCAACGTCGCCCGGACCTGCACCTACAATTGTCAATTTTGGTGTTTTTAAGTTTTGCATAATCTTTAACTTAAATTGATATTCAGATCATTTAATTCGTCGGCTGAATTAATATTGGTCAAATGAAAATTTTCGCTTTCTTCTATATTTAAAATCTGATGCGGTACTTTTGCCAACAAATCCATCATTTTCAATTCATCAGCTTCAATTGCACTTTTGATAATCGGAAGAATTTTTTTTGAATAAATTCCAATTAATGGATGTGTTTTACTTTCTGAAGCAAAAACAGTAATACCGGCTTCTTCGGTATGTTTTGATATTAATTCCTGTAATAATTCGGTTGAAATTAACGGAATATCGCAGCTTAAAATCAGATTGAATTCGGTTTCAGAATGGGATAATGCGGTATAAATGCCGCCTAATGGTCCTTTATCTAAAACCAGATCCGGTATTTTTTCATACGGCAGATAATCGTATTCTTTTGATGCTGTAATTAATTTTATCTGCTTTGTAATAGGCAGAATTGCCTGAATTATATGTTCAATAAATGGTTTTTGCTGAAACAAAACCAATCCTTTTTCTGACTGCATTCTGGAGCTTTTTCCTCCGCAAAGAATAAATGTTGTTAGTGTTTCCATATCATTCAGGTTTTGTTTTAAACACATAGAAACATAGTTTTTCTTTGTGTTTAAAGGCGTTTCACTTGTATAAACAAACATAGACTATGTGTGATAACGAGTTATCTTTTTCAATCTTTTTTTAATATAAAATCTATGTTTCTATGTGTTTAAATTCTTTTTAATTTCAAGGAAAAATCAATTTGATGCTTGCCATCAAAATCACAGTTCCTAAAACCATTTTTAATGTTCTGTTTGAGAAAGAGCCGCTTCCGTAAAATCCGCCAAGCATTCCTCCTATAACAGCAATTGGAACAAGATAAAAACTTTCTATTGGGATTGTTTTTCCTCCCAAAAAGAAACCCAGCATTCCTGCTGTCGAATTCACAAAAATGAACAGACTTGAAATCGCCGCCGATTCTTTGACAGATGCCCATCCCAGAAATAATAAAATTGGACTTAGAATAATACCGCCGCCAATTCCCAGCATTCCTGATAATAATCCAATTGCAAAACCTATGGCTAAAGCAAACGGCAGGTTTATTTTTACTTCTTCTTTTTCTTTAAAATTAAATACGCCAAATAATCTTAGTGCTGCAAAGACTAATACAATTCCTAATACGATTTTATAAATTGCATTATCCAGTGTTATAAAACCTCCTATAAATGCCGCCGGAATTGACGCTATCGCAAACGGATAAAAGAGCTTGGGCTTAAAATAATTTTTACGATAATAAAATAAGAACGAAATACTCGAAACGAACAAATTCAATAATAAAGCCGATGGTTTCATGATCGAAACCGGAAATGCAAATATGCTCATCAAAGCCAAATATCCCGAAGCTCCGCCGTGCCCAACACTTGAATATAAAAATGCAATTATGATTAAGGCAAAACTGAATAAAAATATATTTTCGGAACTTAGGAGACTCATTTTTTTGTTTAATCGTTTATTTGGTTAACTGTTTAATCGTTTTCTTGCTATATGTTTTTATTTATATACCGTTTTTCATCATCTTTCTCAAAAATCTATTCTCTTTATTCCTGACTCTATTTTCTTAAAATCTAATCAATTGGCAGTAAAGTCACTAATTGTCCTTTTTTGTATTCTTCTATATTTTGAGGAACTATTAATAAACTATTGGCTGCTGCAAATGTATTCAGCATAGCTGAGCTTTGACTGCCTAAGACAATTACATTAGTTTCGTCGTATTTTGCTTTTAGAAATAATGTTTTACCAGTATCATTTTTAATATCTGAATTTAACTTTCGAACTAATTTTGTTTTATGAATTTCAGAAAATCCTATTCTGTTTTTTATAGCCGGCAGTACATAAATGTAAAAATTAGTCAGCGATGAAGCCGGATTTCCCGGAAGGGCAAAAACCAAAGTTTCATCTTTTGCACCAAAGAACATTGGTTTTCCCGGTTTTTGATTGATTTTATAAAAAAGTTCTTTTACTTCGTTTTGTAATAAAGCTTCTTTTACAAAATCATAATCTCCAACAGAAATACCGCCGGAAATAAGAACAATATCGTATTTTTTTAAAATGCTTTTTAAAGCTTTTTTTGTCGCTTTTAGATTATCCTTTACGTGATAAACTTTCGTTTTTTGAATTCCAATAGTCTGAAGCGCTGCTTCGAGCATAATTGAATTACTTTCGAAAATCTTTCCTTTTTTTAGTTTTTTTCCCGGTTGTACTAATTCGTTTCCTGTTACCAAAATGGTGACTTTAGGTTTTTTATAAACCTCAACTTCTGTAATTCCTAATCCAGCCAAAAATCCTATTGCGGCGGGAGTTAGCAGTATTCCTGCTTCAAAAACAACATCATTTTTTGCAATTTGTTCTCCTTTTGGGCGAATGTTTGAAAATTTTTCCGGCATTGCAGCAATCAAAATTGAATTTTTGTTTGCCATTACGTTTTCCTGCATTACAACTGTATCTGCATCATCCGGAACAAAAGCACCGGTAAAAATTCGGATTGCTTCGTTATTTTTTATTTTTATATTATTGTGATCTCCTGCCTGAGATGTTCCAATTATATCGTATTGGTGTCGAATACTATGTGTAAAAGCGTATCCATCCATAGCTGACTGGCGAAATGGAGGCATATTAATTGGCGAAATTACTTTCTCTGCCAGAACATATCCTAAAGCTTTATGTATTGAAATCTGCTTTGTGGACATTTTAGTGCTATTCGCTTCAACTAATTCTATGGCTTTACTAACTTCTATCATTTTATTCGAGTGAAAAAACTAAGTATAAATACTTATTACAAATATAAGTATTTATTCGTAGGTTGGTTAAAAAAATTAAATTTTATTTTATGCTGTATAAAATTACTCTAATTTATTCAAAATCAACTTTCAAAATGAATCTTGTTTTTATCATAAATTACATTTCAAGTCTAAAAATACCTTTTTATTTCTCTTTTGAGCTTCATTCTGGATATTTAAAACGGTATTAAACAAGTAAAAACAAGTAAAAAATACTACAATTTAAGGAGCGGGTTGTAATTTTTTTTAACATTTTAAAAAACTGTAAAACAGCTTACAAACCCTTATAAATAAAAGCCTAAAGCAAAAAATACTTTTAAATTTTTCTTTTAAAACACTCCCCTTTTCAAAAAAAAGCAAACATTTTTTTGGTTTTTATTATATTAAAATTAACTTTGTCTATAGGATTAGTAGAGTTTGTAAATAAATATTTGAAACCAAAAAAACTATATTGTGAAAACAACCGAAAGCATATCGTATTATATTCTTCCTAAAAAATATACTTATAACACTTTTTGTTATATGTGCTTCTGTTGTTAATTACCAACACTATCCATTCGTTTTATAAAGATTGATACAAAATCTAAAAAACGAAATCTCAATTTCACCACCTGATTATTTTTTACTGAATTACAAATATCTAATTGATGCCTAAACTGCAGCAAAAGATTTTGAATATATCTGTGTTTTAAAAAGAAAAAAATTAACCAACTAAAAAAACTAAAATGAAAACAATGCAAAGCTGCTGCTGTAAATAAAAAGAAAAGCCATTTCTGCGGCAACAGAAATGGCGGGGCTTAAAGAACATTTATCACTAAATCAAGGAAACAGTTAGAGGGTTGAAAATTCAACGCTCAGGGCGCCTTGTTAATTATTTAAACCATTACAAAGAAATGAAAAAAAATATAAACCTCATTTTATGGGTTACAATTTTGTTAACATCCCTGCAATTTCAGGCACAAAATACAACACCGCTTATTCAGTCTAAACTCGACGGAACTGTAGTCGATGACATTACAAATCAGCCTATTATAGGCGCATCAGTAAATATTAAAGGTACAACACACGGCGTACAGACAGATACTGAAGGAAAATTTTATTTTCAGACGGGTCAGAAATTTCCTTACACCTTAATCATTAGTTATATTGGATATAAAAAACTCGAAATTGTAGTTGAAAAAAATCCGGTTATTATTCATCTAAAAGAAGAAAGACAAGAGTTAGATGAATTAGTAGTTGTAGGTTACGGAACTCAAAAAAGAAAAGATATTACAGGTTCTGTAGCTTCGGTGCCAAAAGCCAACTTATCTCAAGTAACCTCATCTGCAGATAATTTACTTCGCGGTGCAGTATCTGGTGTGGTAGTTACACAAAGTTCTGGTCGTCCGGGTGCATCTTCGAGCGTGCGTATTCGCGGCGGAAACTCTATTACAGCAGGTAATGAACCCTTATATGTAGTAGACGGAATTTTAATTTACAATGATAACAACAATAGTTCTGCCGGAGTTTCTAATGCAGGAGCGAGTTTAAATGTTATGTCGACAATAAATCCCGGTGACATTGAATCTATTGAAGTTTTAAAAGATGCTTCGGCAACGGCAATTTACGGTTCCCGCGGTGCAAATGGTGTGGTAATTATTACTACCAAAAAAGGAACAAAAGGTCAGGACAATATTTCGTATCAGGGATATTTTGGAGTGCAGAATATTTCTAAAAAACTTCATATAATGAATGCCAGTCAATGGGCAAGTTTAAGAAACGATGTTCAGGCAAGCATTGGTCAGGCACCTTCATTTACTGATGCTCAGATCGAAGCTTTTAAAAATTCAGGAAGCTACGACTGGCAGTCGGCGGCGTTTAGAAAAGCAACTCCGGTACAAAACCATCAATTGTCATTTTCTGGCGGCGACGAAAGATCCAGATACTCCATTTCTGCGGGATATTTTGATCAGGAAGGAATTGTTTTAGCATCAGATTTTAAAAGAATTTCACTTAGAGCCAATTATGAAAAAAATTATTCTCAGAATTTCAAATTTGGCGTAAATGCTAACTACAGCAATTCTGTATCAAATGGCGTGGGAACAAACAGCAGCGGCGGAAGAAATCCAAACCCGTTAGTAAGTGTTTTACTAACTGCTCCGGTTGTTCCTATCAGAAACCCTGACGGAAGTTACAACGTAACCAACAATCCGTATGCGACATCTGTAAATGGTTTTGTTCCAAATCCGATTAATGATTTAGAAAACACAATAAATGAAACCAAAATCAACAGAATTTTAACGAGCTTATTTGGCGAATACAAAATCACTAAAAAGCTGACGGCAAAAGTTGCGGTAAGCGGTGATGTTATTAGTACAAAACAAAATTATTATGCTCCGTCAAATACTTCAAATGGTGCCGGAACAAAAGGTCTGGCTTCTATTGGTGACCGATTAGTGAGTTCTGTATTAAATGAAAACACATTGAATTACAACACCAACTTTGGCGAAAATCATAAATTTTCTGCTTTAGGAGGTTATACATTACAATATACTAAAGGTGAAGTCGTAACAGCAGGAGCCAATACGTTTGTAAACGATGCCAATACTTATAATGCTCTGCAGGATGGTGTGGCTGTAAAACCATACAGCGATGCTTTTGAAAGTGTATTGAAATCATGGCTGGCAAGAGTCAATTATTCATATAGAGGAAAATATAATTTTACGCTTTCTGCACGTGCCGATGGTTCTTCAAGATTTGGTTCAGAATCCCGCTGGGGTTATTTCCCATCTGCAGGTTTCTCCTGGAATATTACTGATGAAGAATTTGCTAATAACATAAAAGGCGTAACCGAAGCTAAACTTAGAATTACAGCCGGAACAACAGGAAACCAGGAAATTGGAAATTACCTTGCACTGGCTCAAATGGGATCTGTAAATTATTCTTTTGGAGGCACTTTACACACAGGACTTGCTCCTACCCGACTGGCTAATCCGGATTTAAAATGGGAAAAAACAGATCAGTATAATGTTGGTTTAGATTTATCATTATTAGACCGAAAAATCAATTTTGTTTTTGATGTGTATTACAAAAAAACAAATGATTTATTAATCAGTGTTCCAGTGCCTTTAACTTCTGGATATGCAACTGTACTTCAAAATATTGGCGGTGTAGAAAATAAAGGTATCGAGATTGGTTTAAATACAGAAAACCTAAAAACAGAAAAATTCTCATGGAATTCTAACATTGTTTTTTCTGCAAATAGAAACAAAGTTACTTCTATTGGTAACGGTGTAGATCAGTTCTTTCCTGTTGTACCAAATGGTTCATTATTACAGCAGCAGCCTGTAACGGTAAAAGTAGGTCTGCCGTTGGGAACTTTCTGGGGATACAAAACAAACGGAATTTTCCAGACGCAGGAAGAAGTAAATACGCAGCCAAAAATCAACAGTTTGGCTAATACTAAAGTTGGAGACAGAAAATATGTTGATACAAATGGAGACGGCGTAATTACGGCTCTTGATAAAGGAGATTTAGGTTCGTCTCAGCCAAAATTTGTGGGCAGTTTCAGCAACACGATTTCGTATAACGATTTTGATTTGAATTTCTCTTTTCAGGGATCTTACGGCGGCAAAATCTTCAACGCTTTAAATCAGCAGTTAGAAATTTCAACTCTTGGAACTAATGCTAATGTGACTCTTGAAGACCGCTGGACACCGACAAACCCAAGCAACGAAATTCCGAGAGCGACAAGTTCACCGCTTGGAATTGTTTCTGAGCGTTATGTAGAAGATGCTTCTTTCTTACGCTTAAAGTTAATTACACTAGGGTATACTTTACCAAAAAGCGCTTCTAAAAAACTGGGAGCGAAAAGTGTTAAATTCTATGTATCGGCAGAAAATTTAGTGACCTGGACAAAATATACAGGCTATGATCCTGAGGTAAGTTCATACGAACAAAACAACTTATATCCGGGAATTGATTTTGGTTCTTATCCAAACGCAAAAACATTCATCTCGGGCCTGAACGTAACTTTCTAAGTAAAAAAAATATAAAATGAAAAAGAGTATTATAACATTCCTTTTTAGTGCCGGTTTATTAGTATCGTGCACGGACCTTGAGGTAACACCAACCTCATTTGTTACCGAAGATCAATACTTCGTAACCCAAGACGATGCCGTTGCAAGTGTAACTGCCGTATATGCTTCATTAAGCCTTGATCCGGGTGAGCAGAGTTTATTTGGAAGAAACCTATATTTTTTAACTGATATGGGTTCTGATTATGCTGCTGCCGGAGTTTCGGCAACAAACCCGCAGGTTAGAGCGATGAGCAGTTTAACTCATGACGCCACTAACGACCGTGTTCAGGTAGCGTGGAGACAAATTTATGCAGGAATCAACAGAGCCAATGTTTCTATTGATAATATCCCAAAAGTATCAGGATCTGAAGTCGTTAAAACAAGATTAATCAACGAAGCCAAATTTATTAGAGGTCTTCTTTATTTTCAGGCTGTTCGTATTTGGGGAGGCGTACCGATTGTTCTGCATGAGCCTACTACAATCGAACTTGAAAGTTTAAAAACAAAAAGAAGAACTGTAGACGAAGTGTATGCTCAGATTATTTCTGACTTAACAGCTGCAGAAGCACTGCCTGCTACATATACTGCTGCAGATGCAGGACGCGCAACATCTGGTGCGGCAAAAGCAATTTTAGCAAAAGTTTATCTGACAAGAAAAGACTGGCCTAATGCAATTTTAAAATCGAGAGAAGTAATTAACGGAGGTTACGGATATGCATTATTCGAAAACTTTCAGGACATTTTTACTAAAACAAAAAAGAACGGAAAAGAGCATATTTTCTCTGTTCAGTTTGAGCCGAATCAGGCCGGAAACGGATCAAGCGGCAGTACGTTTCAGTCTACTTCTTTTACCGGGTTTACAGCAACAGAACCGGCAGATATTATTTCGGATGTAGCTTTGTTTTATGATATTTATGCTCCCGGAGATACCCGCAGAGATGTAAGTTATGCGAAACAGCTGTTGAACCCAACAACCGGAACATTGTATACTTTTCCTAAACCAATTTTTAAAAAATATCTGGATTTAACCAATTTGGCAACACCTGGAAACGTAGCAATCAATTTCCCTATCATTCGTTATGCCGACATTTTATTGTCTTTGGCAGAAGCCATAAACGAACAAGGCACACCAACTCCTGAAGCTTTTGAACTGCTGAATCAGGTGCGAAGAAGAGCTTACGGAAAAGCCATTACAACACCAGACCCAACAGTAGATTTAGCTGGATTAGATCAGGCAGGTTTTAGAGCTGCCATTCAGGAAGAACGCAAAAAAGAATTCGTTCAGGAAGGACAGCGCTGGTTTGACTTAGTCCGCTGGGGAACTCTGGTTACCGAGGTGAAAAAAGTAACAGCTAAAAATTCGGTTTCAGAAAGAAACAACCTTTACCCTATTCCACAAAGTGAAAGAAATATTGATCCGGCAGGTTTGCCGCAAAACCCTGGATATTAAACTTGAACCATAAACCAAAAAACTATTAAAGATGAAAAAAATTATGAATAACGCTGTAATTAAAAGCTCTAAAAAAGGGCTTTTGATTACTGCAATTCTGGTTGCACAACTAGGAATTGCACAAGAAAAAGAAGAATTTAAAGGTACAATTGGCAAAACACTGGCTGATTCTAAAGAATACTGGCCAGATCCGGTAAAAGCGCCAAAAGGTGCTCCAAACATTGTCTGGATATTATTGGATGATGTTGGATTTGGAGCTTCAAGCGCTTTTGGAGGTTTAATCAGTACGCCTACTTTTGATAATCTGGCGAATAACGGTTTACGTTATACAAACTTTCACACTACAGCTATTTGCGCGCCAACACGTGCAGCTTTGTTAACCGGAAGAAATTCTGGAAGAGTTCACGTAAGCGGTTTTTCTCACACTGTTTTATCAGCAGGTTTTCCTGGCTGGGACGGAAGAATTCCTTCAGATAAAGGAACAATTGCCGAAATCTTACGCGACAACGGTTACAACACTTTTGCCGTTGGTAAATATGGTGTAACTCCTGATGAAGAAGCTACAGACGCAGGACCGTTTGACAGATGGCCGACTGGGAAAGGTTTCGATCATTTTTACGGATTTCTGGGTTCGCAGACAGACCAATACAATCCTGATTTAGTGGAAGATCAGACTCATATTAAACCTGACGGACGTCATTTAAATGAATTGATTACAGACAAAGCCATCAGCTATATTAAAACACAGCAGAAAGCGGCGCCGGGAAAACCTTTCTTTTTATACTATGCACCGGGAGCTGTTCACGCACCTCATCAGGTAGCTGAAAAATGGAGCGACGCATACAAAGGTAAATTTGACGAAGGTTATGATGTGTACCGCGAAAAAGTTTTAGCGAATCAAAAGAAATTAGGAACTGTTCCGGCTAATGCTGTATTGCCGGAACGCAATCCGCTTATTACAGAATGGAAAAAACTAACACCTGACCAAAAGAAAGTATATGCAAGATTCATGGAAGTTTACGCCGGATTCCTGACTTATACTGATTATGAAATTGGAAGAGTGGTTAATTATTTAAAAGAAACCAATCAGCTTGATAATACTCTGATTTTTGTGGCAATTGGAGATAATGGAGCCAGTAAAGAAGGAACTTTGCAGGGAACAATCAACCAGAGTTTATTTTCACAAGGAAAATCAGATGAAGAAAACCTTCAAAGCAACTTAAACAACATTGGCGAAATTGGAACTGCAAAAGGTCTTAATACCAACTATCCTTTGGGATGGGCGCAGGCAACCAACGTTCCTTTCAAAAACTGGAAACAAGATGCACATTCTGAAGGAGGAACACGCAATCCGCTGATTGTATTTTATCCAAACGGAATTAAAGACAAAGGCGGTATCAGAAATCAATACAGCCACGTAACCGATTTACTGCCGACAACTTTAGATATTGCAGGAATTACTGCTCCGGAATATATCCGAAATATTAAACAAGATATTATTCAGGGATCTACATTCAAAGCTTCATTGGATAATCCAAAAGCAGAATCTTTACACAAAGTTCAGTACTACTATATCTTTGGCAACAGAGCTATTTATAAAGACGGATGGAAAGCGGCAGCTGCACATTTACCAGATTCATTTGCCGTAAAACAATCATTAGGGAAAAATGAAAAACCTGCTGCAAGTAATTTTGATACTGATGTTTGGGAATTATACAACCTGAACGAAGATTTTAAC
The DNA here is from genome assembly GCF_052044235.1 of Flavobacterium sp. 22659. Classification (NCBI taxonomy): domain Bacteria; kingdom Pseudomonadati; phylum Bacteroidota; class Flavobacteriia; order Flavobacteriales; family Flavobacteriaceae; genus Flavobacterium; species Flavobacterium sp. 22659. The sequence goes on along the minus strand of NZ_JBQEMU010000032.1, from coordinate 19,304 downwards.
GAACGCAACAATCTGGCTAAAAAGTATCCGGAAAAACTGGCTGAACTTCAAAAATTATTTGACGAACAGGCAAAAGAAAACAATGTATATCCGTTAATTGACTGGCAGGATGTCTATAACAGAAGAATTCACAATACTGCGGCAGACAAAGGTAAAACATTACAGGATTTGGTAAAACAAGTAACCAAACCAGCTGATTCAGGAAGCAGTAATTAATATATTCTTAACCTGCAGAATTAAAAGTTCTGCGGGTTAAAAATTTCTGACTTTAAACAGAATTATAAAATAAATTGCAAAATTGGTAAAAGACACATTATAAACACTACTAATTCTATAGAAATAGAATATTTTATTTACATTTATAATTACAAGCAACTGATTTTCAATAAAAACAAAATAAAATTTACAAAATCATGAAACGAGTAGACTACGAAATTATAGGAAAGAAGATTGTAGTAGGAGCAATTTTATTTCTGGTTCCACTGGTAATTTTAGCCGGGGGTTTAGTATTAATTAATCAATTTTTAAAATAAGAAATCATGGCAATAGTTCAAAAAGAAAAATTAACAAGAGATTTAACGATCAGTTTTTTTATTTATACACTGCCGGTAGCGGCAATTTACCTTTATTTTAAGTTAACGGGCGGAGCGGTAAGCGAATCGCATATTACACTGCCTTCGTTTTTAGAATTTGCAAAACCTGCATTCGAAAATATCCGCACCTGGGGATTAACCGTTTTCATGATAGTTTTGGGAATTATAGAATTTGCAGCAGGTTTATATGATGATGAGTGGACTGGCGAAGAACGCAAAATAGACATTGTTTGTTTCTTAGCCCCAAAATTGCTTTTACCGCCAGTAATTGCTTTTTTCAGCTTAACAGCCTTACCTTATTTATTGCCAGATGCAGCAAATGCATTATCATGGGTTCCGTTTTGGGGAGGCTTCTTCTTAATCGCAATTGCCGATGATTTAACGCAGTACTGGTACCACAGATTACACCATCAGGTTCCGTTTTTATGGCGTTTTCACAGAACGCACCATTCTGCTCCGTACATGGGAATGGCAATGGCATCCAGACAAAACTTTATTTATACAATTTTCTTTTCGCAGATTTATTTAACTGCAACATTAACCTATTTAGGTTTAGGATTACCGGCTTTATTTGTTTTGGTAATTAAAAGTTTTATCACATTAGGTGCGCATTCAAGTATTGCCTGGGACAAACCATTTTATAAATACAAAGTTTTACATCCAATTGCATGGGTTTTAGAAAGATTGATTTCTACTCCGGCAACACACCACGCACATCACGCCGATACAAGCGGAGACGGTGTTGGTCATTTTAAAGGAAACTTCGGAAACATGTTTTTCATTTGGGACATGATTTTCGGAACCGGATTAATCACTCGTAAATTCCCGGAATCTTACGGAACAAAATCATACAAACAAGAAGAATGGTACGCACAATTTTTATGGCCGATATTCAAATCTAAAAAAGAAGGAAGTTCTCTTGCCGAAGGTGTATTGTCATTTCCGTTAAAAGCCAAACCAGTCGAAAATGCTGTTGAGCAGCCAGTCGAACAAACGCCGGTTTTAGAGCAGGCATAATCTTCAAAAAATTAAGTAAACATAAAGTACGGCAGTGTATTCAAAATTAACCTTGAATACGCTGCCCGCTTTTATCAAAACCTTTTCATTATGAAAAATAATAAAATCAAAAACAGCATTACAGCCTTGATTTTGCTTTTTGCAATCACAGCATTTTCGCAGAATAAAAGCTCCAATACCGTTTCGCTTGATATTTTCTACAGCAAAATTCAGGCAGAAAAAAAGCCGCAGATAATTGATGCGCGAGGTCCCGAAGAATTTGCGTTAAACCATATTAACGGCGCAGTAAACTTCAATTTAGAATCAAAAAATTATGCCGAACAAGTTGCAAAACTAGACAAATCAAAACCTGTTTTCACCTACTCCATTGGAGCAGGAAGAAGCGTTTGGCTCGCCGATGAATTATTAAAAAACGGTTTTAAAGAAGCCTATAGTCTGGAAGGCGGTATTGCCAACTGGATTGGAAACGGGAAACCTTTTTATGCCAGTTCCAAAAGCAAATTAACCCTTACAGAATACAATAAAATCGTTGCTGACAACAAAACTGTTTTGGTCGACATTGGATCGAAATACTGCAGTGCGTGCACAAAAGTAAAACCCGTTTTAGAAACGATCAAAACACAATACGGAGAGAATTTAAAAATCGTAGAAATTGACCTCGAAACCAGTCCGCAGGTAATTGCCGATTTAAAAACCATTAAAGTTTTTCCAACTCTGATATTATATCAAAATGGCAAAATTGTTTTCAAAAAAGACGGTTTCAACGATTTAAAAAAAGATGTTGATGTGGCTCTGGCTTCTAAATAAACTTAATTCAAAACTAAACTAACCATAATGGCAGTCTATAAAAAAATAACCAAAATTGTAATATCCATTTTAATAGTGCTTCTTATTCTGGCAGCATTTTTATTCTGGCCCATTAATACCGATGGAACGTTAATACAACCCGACCAAAAATTAGCCGAAGGAAAAGCTGCATTTCTATCCCAGAAAGATACTTCTGCAGCTTCAGAAAAAAAGCCCAACATTATCATTCTCCTTGCCGATGATTTAGGCAAATATGATATCTCTTTATATGGCGGAAAATCAACGCCGACGCCACAAATTGATTCACTTGCTGCATCTGGCGTAACTTTTACAGACGGCTATGTTTCATCTTCTATTTGTTCGCCTTCACGCGCCGGATTGTTAACGGGGCGTTATCAGGAACGTTTCGGACATGAATATCAGCCCGGAGACCGATATCCTAAAAACAACTTAGAATATTATGCTTTTAAGTATCTTCTCAATACAAACAGCTGGCGTTTAAATCCAAAAATTGAATATCCAAACGATGCCTCAATCGCTACTCAGGGACTTCCAAAATCTGAAATTACTTTTGCTGATTTAGCAAAAAAACAAGGTTACAGTACCGCCATTATCGGAAAATGGCATTTAGGGCACAACAAAGGATTTTTTCCTTTAGACCGAGGCTTCGATTATCATTACGGCTTTTATCAGGCGTTTTCGCTTTTTGCGCCGGAAGATAATAATCCGGATATTATCAACCATCACCATACCGATTTTACCGATAAAACAATTTGGGGTAATGGCCGTGTAGGAACTGGACAAATCCGCCGTGACAGCACCATTATTGACGAAAAGAAATACCTGACTGAAAAATTTGCAGAAGAAGCCGAAGCTTTTATCGATAAAAACAAAAACAAACCGTTTTTGCTTTACGTTCCATTTAATGCGCCGCACACGCCGTTTCAGGTTCGTAAAAAATATTACGATCGTTTCCCGAATGTAAAAGACGAAAACAAACGTGTTTATTTTGCCATGATCAGCGCTCTTGATGATGCTATTGGAAGAATCAGGGCAAAAGTTAAAAAAGAAGGTCTGGAAGAAAACACCTTAATTTTCTTCGCCAGCGACAACGGCGGTGCCGATTATACTTATGCGACAACAAATGCACCATTAAAAGGAGGCAAATTTTCTCATTTTGAAGGCGGTGTAAATGTTCCGTTTGCACTTTCGTGGAAAGGAAAAATCAAACCGCATACTATTTATAAAACACCTGTAAGTTCACTGGATATTTTCAGCACGATTGCAGCTGTTACGCATTCAGGCTTGCCAAAAGACCGAGTTTACGACGGAGTCGATTTAGTTGATGTTGTCAATAACAACAAAGAAGCACATCAAAATTTATACTGGCGTTCCGGCGATGCAAAAGCCATTAGAAGCGGTGACTGGAAATTAATCATCAGCGGTAAAACCCATGAAACCTGGTTATACAATTTAGCCAAAGACAAATCTGAAACTACGGATCTGGCTTCAAAAAATCCTGAAAAAGTAAAAGAATTACAAACTGCTTTACAAAACTGGGAAAAAGGATTAATTAAACCTTTATGGCCTAATTTAACTTATTATGAATTCGACTTTGGTAAACAAAAATACTTTGTTGATTTGTAATTAAACATAACAAACCCGACAGGTTTAACATTCATATCAAAAATAAATTGCCTCCAGCTTTAGCTGGAGGTTTTAAAAATTAAAAGTAAAGAAGGCTTTAGCCAAATTTTTTATCTGGCTAATGCCTTTTCTGTTTGCAAATTGGTTATCTCCAGATAAAGCTCGAGGCAATTGAAATAAAATCTTAGAATCAATAATTCTTAGAATAATCAAATCAAAAATATGTCAACTCAATCTAAAAAATTTAATATCCACGAAGACTGGACCGTTGTAATTCTGGGATTTATAATCATCGGTATTTCACTTTTTATATTTCTTCCCGAAGTTCCTGTTTTTAACTGGTCAAACACTGCCGATTTACAAGCAAAAGTATTCGATCTTCAAAACCTTGAAATTCTTTTAATTCAATTTATATATTTTATTTCCATTGGTACGCTGGGTACTTTTTTGATTGGAAGGCCTGTAAGATATTTTCTATTTACTTTTCCTGTAGTATATATCTTAACATTAGCTGCTCTTATTCTGGCTGGAAATTCGGTCGTAAAATCGATCAATCTCGAAGCTGTAATTTTTAGCTTGATAATTGGTTTGGCCATTGGCAACTTTTTCAAACTTCCGGAATGGTTTCACTCTGCACTTTCTACAGAAGTTTTTGTAAAAATTGGACTGGTTTTATTGGGAACCAGTGTTATTTTTTCAGATATTTTAAAGGCAGGATCATTAGGCTTAATACAGGCATTGGTTGTTGTTATATCTGTCTGGTATTTTGCCTTTTGGCTTTGCCGAAAATTAAAAGTCGACGATGAACTCACAATGATGATTTCTAGTGCTGTTTCTATCTGCGGTGTTTCTGCAGCAATTGCAACATCGGGCGCGATAAAAGGCGATTCTAAAAAATTATCATACGTTATTTCAATTGTTTTGGTAACCGCAATTCCCATGATGATTTTCATGCCTATTATTGCCAGATACTTCAATTTTCCCGAAGAAGTAACCGGAGCCTGGCTGGGAGGCAGTATCGACACATCTGGAGCTGTTGTGGCCTCTGGAACTTTGGTTGGCGAAACGGCTTTAAAAATCAGTACAATTGTAAAATTCTCTCAAAACGTTTTACTCGGATTAGCTGCTTTTGCCATTTCGGTTTATTGGACGTATTCGCATAATACAACATCGGAAGCTGTCGAATCCAAACCAACTTTAAAAGTAATCTGGGAGCGTTTCCCAAAATTCGTAATCGGATTTATTGCTGCTTCTCTCCTCTTTTCATTTTTAATTACGCCAGAAACCAGAGACAGCGTTAAAGACAGTTTAAAAAACCTTCAGGGAATTTGGTTTGCACTGGCTTTTACAAGCATAGGTTTAGAAACCAATTTTAAAGATTTATTGAGCAATAACAGCCGTATACCATTATATGCTTTTTTAATTGCACAGTTATTCAATGTGATTGTTACATTGATTATTGCATTTTTGCTTTTTGGGTAGTAGTTGAACCGCAAAGGGCGCTAAGTTTTACGCTAAGCACGCTAAGTCATTGCGAGGAACGAAGCAGTCACATTAACAATTAGCTGCAAAGCTTGATTAAACAAATGAGATTGCTTCATTCCTCGCAATGACATGCTTTGTATCTTACAGACAACTAAAACTTTAAAAAACAACAAATTACAACCTAAAAACATACCTATACCCTAATTACATCACATCTTTTATTCAAAAAAAGTAAAGAATAATTTGGTTTTTACAATATTAAATATAACTTTGTCTATAGAATTAGTAGAGTTTAAAATTAAAAACTTACATTTTGAAAACAGCAGTACACAATACGTTTCACATTCTTCGTAAAAAAAACACTTATAACGCTTCTTGTTATATGTGCAGCTGTTGTTAATTCTTCCATTTATGTTCGCTTTCAATCGGTTTAAAATTAAAATCGGGACACCTAAAGACGAACTGCATCTATCTCAAATTCTATTGAAATTTCATTTGAAGCCTGTGCTTCAAAAGTTATTACGCTATACTAAATCAAAAATGAAAATGGAGACGACAAACTAACATTCTTTTTGATTACAAAAGGTCATTTCTGCGGCAACAGAAATGACCTGATTTAAAGAACATTTATCACTTACAAAAACAAAAAACAACACACAAAAAAGTACATTACAATGAATACAAAAATTACAAAACTTCTGTTTTCCATTCTTTTAACCGGAGCTTTCACTTCTCACGAGTCAAATGCTCAAACCGAAACGAAACCCAATATTATCCTGATTTTGGTTGACGATATGGGATATTCAGATTTAGGAAATTATGGTTCAGAAATTAAAACTCCAAATCTCGATAAACTGGCTTCAGAAGGTTTACGTTTACGCGAATTTTACAACAATTCGATTTGTGCGCCAACAAGGGCTTCTCTACTAACCGGACAATATCAGCATAAAGCTGGAGTTGGATTTTTTGATGTAAATTTAGGTCTACCGGCTTATCAGGGCTACTTAAACAAAGAATCTTTAACGCTTGGAGAAGTTTTCCGATCTGGCGGTTACAGCACACTTTTATCCGGAAAATGGCACGTGGGTTCTGAAGATCAGGCGCAATGGCCGAATCAAAGAGGTTTTGATAAATTTTACGGAATCTTAAAAGGCGCTTCAAACTATTTTGACACCAAACCGCTTCCATTTGGAAAAACACCTTATCCGGTAAAATTAATCCGCAATAACGAAGAACTGCATCCAAAAGATGATTCATATTATTTTACAGATGAAATTGGAAATAATGCAGTGACTTTTTTAGATGAGCAAAACAAAGAAAATAAACCTTTCTTTTTATACTTAGCCTTTACCGCACCTCACTGGCCGCTGCAGGCAAAACCTATTGATATTGCCAAATACAGAGGAAAATTTGACGAAGGCTGGGATGTTTTAAGAGAAAAAAGAATTCAGAAACTAAAAGCAAACGGCATTTTACCGGCAGACCAGACTATATCGCCAAGAGATCCTGAAGTTCCGGAATGGAATAAACTAACGTATGACGAAAAGCAATTCTGGAAAGCTAAAATGGAAGTTTACGCTGCAATGGTCGACAATATGGACCAAAATGTGGGTAAAGTTCTTGACAAATTAAAAGCTTTGAAAAAAGACAAAAATACGCTGATTATTTTCATATCAGACAACGGCGCACAAGGCGGATTCAATACATATAATCCGCTGGGAAGAGGTTTGGTTCGAAATGATGGACCAGTTGGAACTTCGGGTTCATTTGATTATCAGGAACAAAACTGGGCTTACTTATCCAATACTCCGTTGCAGCAATATAAAAACAATATGCACGAAGGCGGTTTTAGTTCGCCGTTTATTGCCTGGTATCCGTCAAAAATCAAAGCGGGAAGAATTGATAAAGGAACCGGACACATTATTGACCTCGCTCCTACTTTTTATGAACTAGCCGGAATTGAATACCCAAAAGAATATAATGGTGTGACGACAAACGCCCTGGCTGGAAAAAGTTTGTTACCTGTTTTATTTAATAATGTTTCACAGGTCGACAGAGGCGCACCATTATTTTGGGAAAGAGCTGGAAACAGAGCTGTTCGCGATGGAAAATGGAAGTTGGTTTCAATTTATCCTTCTTACGAATGGGAATTGTATGATCTTGAAAAAGACCGAGGCGAAACTACAAATGTAGCACAGCAGAATCCGGGAATCGTAAACAAACTTTCGGCTTCGTATTTTGAATGGGCAGACAAAACGGGAGTTGTGGAATACAGCAAATTCAAACTAAAACCAGAAACAATGCCGGGCGGTGCGGCACTGAAAAAATAAAATTATTAATTTAAACACATAGAAACATAGATCTTTTTTCTTGAGATAAAGATTAAAAAGATGACAGGTCATCACACATAGTCTCGATAGCTATCGGGATAAGTTAATGCAAGTGAAACGTCTTTTTTTAACTGTCGAAATTCTATGTTTCTATGTGTTTAAATTACTCAATAATTGAAGTTTAAAAATATCAAACACATGAAATATCAAAACATTTTAGAAACCATTGGCAATACGCCGCACATTAAGCTCAATAAGCTTTTTAAAACCCATGAAGTATGGATTAAATTAGAAAAATCAAATCCGGGATCGAGTATCAAAGACAGAATTGCTCTGGCTATGATTGAAGATGCAGAGAAAAAAGGACTTTTAAATCCGGATTCTATTATTATTGAGCCAACATCCGGCAATACCGGAATTGGGCTTTCGTTAGTGGCAGCCGTAAAAGGGTATAAAGTAATTATTGTAATGCCGGAATCAATGAGTGTTGAACGCCGAAAAATTATCGAAGCTTATGGTGCCGAATATGTATTGACACCGAGGGAAAAAGGAACTTCGGGAGCGGTTGAAAAAGCAAATGAACTGGCATCGACTATTAAAAACTCTTTTCTGCCTTCTCAATTTACCAATAGAGCCAATGTTGAAGTTCACGAAAGAACAACGGCACAGGAAATTCTGGCCGATTTTCCAGACGGTATTGATTATTTGATCACAGGAGTTGGTACAGGCGGACATATTACCGGAGTTTCTAAAATTTTGAAACAGCATTTTCCAAATCTAAAAACAATTGCAGTAGAGCCTGCCCTTTCGCCAGTTTTAAGCGGCGGTATTGCTGCTCCTCATCCATTACAGGGAATTGGCGCAGGATTTATTCCTGAAGTTTTTAACCGTGAATATGTAGATGAAATTGTAACGATCGAAAAAAATGATGCTTTTTCATTTGCTAAAAAAATAGCAAAAGAGGAAGGCATTTTTGGAGGAATTTCTACTGGAGCAGCATTAGCAGCGGTTTCTAAAAAAATAAAAAATATTCCGGAAGATGCCGTAATCCTGACTTTTAATTATGATACCGGAGAACGTTATCTTTCTGTAGAAGAACTATTCGATTTTTTCTCATAAAAAACTAAATACCAAAACATTACAACAAAATAAAACTCGTAATTTTAAGAATTAAATCTTAGAATTGTTTAAAAAAATAAAAATTAACCAAAAAACCTTAAAACTATGGCAGATTTACAAAAACAACAGACCGCATTGGGCGATGTTGCAGCAAGACAATTAGCAATCGCAACTCGTACCGTTCCTCAAATTGGCACTATTACACCGCGCTGGTTAACGCATCTTTTGCATTGGGTTCCTGTAGAATCAGGAGTGTTTCGTTTAAATAAAGTTAAAAATGCAAACCATATTGAAGTCGATTGTTCTGCCCGCGACGAAAGAGTTTTACCTAACACTTTCGTAGATTATATCGAAAATCCAAGAGAATACAATCTGGCAGCCGTACAAACTATTGTTGATGTTCATACCCGCGTTTCTGATTTGTACAGCAAGCCGTATAACCAAATTTCTGAACAGCTTCGTCTGGCAATCGAAACCATCAAAGAGCGTCAGGAAAGCGAATTAATCAACAACAAAGATTACGGATTATTGAGCAACGTTGCGCCGTCTCAAATTATAAAAACCAGAACAGGAGCACCAACTCCGGATGATTTAGATGAATTGCTGACAAAAGTCTGGAAAGAACCTGGATTCTTTTTACTGCATCCGCTTGCAATTGCTGCTTTTGGACGCGAATGTACACGTCGTGGTGTTCCGCCTCCAACAACTTCTTTATTTGGATCCCAGTTTTTAACCTGGAGAGGAATTCCGCTTATTCCATCTGATAAATTGCCAATCGTAAAAGGAAAATCAAAAATCATTCTTTTAAGAACAGGCGAAAGCCGTCAGGGCGTTATCGGATTAATCCAGCCGGGATTACAAGGCGAACAATCTCCTGGATTATCGGTTCGTTTTATGGGAATTAATGAAAAAGCCATTGCTTCGTATTTAGTATCGCTGTATTGTTCTTTGGCTATTTTGGTAGATGATGCTATTGCTGTTTTAGAAGATGTAGAAATAGGAAAGTATCATGAGTACAAATATTAACAACAACGGTTTACCAAACATCGACGATCTGCAAAATTTAGCAAACGAGTTGTTTAAAGCTTTACCGAATGAGTTTCCAAAAGAAATTTCATTAAGTCCGGATAAAGCCGAACATCCACGAGCGGCAAAAATTGCGGAAACGATTTTACATGCCGGAAACAGTGATCAGTTTGGTCATATTCCTGTGGTGAGTCCGTCAAGTGTACCGCCGGCGCCTCCTTCATTCAGCGGTTTTGGAGCTTCTCCTTCTGTAATACATTATGGAAATGGAGCATCAGCTTTATACCCAAATGCCGGAGCAGGATTTAATCCGCAAAACAGAAATTCGTCTTCGGGAGTTCAGGAAAACCATGATTTAAATATCAACAATCCGCATAATGGGTTTTATGATTCAAATTTAAAAAACGGGAATTCCCCTCAATTGAATGAAGAAAGTCTTTTTTCGGGTTTTTCACTGAACCATCAATATCTGCCTTTTCAAGCTGAAAATTCTTCTTTTGAGATCGAATTGCAGGCGGCTTTGGCATCTGTTGATACTCAGTTTAAAAAACGTGAAGAATTTCCTTTAAACGGAAATGAAACAGCAAATTCGTATTATTTTTTAGATCAGAATCCTTTTGCATTTGATAAAAGAAGTACAGATCTTATAGTTGGAAATTCTTTCGATCATAAAGAAATCAAGCTTTTTAAAGGACATCATTTTGATGCTTCACTGGTAAAAAAGGATTTCCCGATTTTGAGAGAAACAGTAAACGGAAAGCCTTTAGTTTGGTTTGATAATGCAGCAACAACACAGAAACCGCAATCAGTTATTGATAGAATTGCGTATTTCTATGAACATGAAAATTCAAATATTCATCGTGCAGCACATGAACTAGCGGCGCGTGCCTCTGATGCGTATGAAGCAGCACGTGAAAAAGTGAAAACTTTTTTAAATGCTGGTTCTGTAAACGAAATTGTTTTTGTGAGAGGCGCAACAGAAGGAATAAATCTGGTGGCTTCGACCTGGGGCGAACAGAATTTAAATTCCGGCGATGAAATTATTGTGAGTAATCTGGAGCATCATGCGAATATTGTTCCGTGGAAACGTCTTGCTGATAAAAAAGGCTTAAAACTAAGAGTAATTCCTGTTGATGACGATGGTCAGATTCTGCTGGATGAATATGCAAAACTGCTCAACTCAAAAACACGTTTGGTTGCTTTTACTCAAGTTTCAAATGCTTTAGGAACGGTAACGCCTGCAAAAAAAATAGTCGAAATGGCACACGCTGCCGGAGCAAAAGTTTTAATTGACGGTGCACAATCGGTTTCGCACATGAAAGTCGATGTTCAGCATTTAAATCCGGACTGGCTGGTTTTCTCTGGACACAAGTTATTTGGTCCAACGGGAATTGGAGCTTTGTACGGAAAAGAAGACTTACTAAACGAAATGCAGCCGTATCAATCTGGCGGCAACATGATTCAGGATGTGACTTTTGAGGAAATAAAATACCACAAAGCACCCAATCGTTTTGAAGCCGGAACCGGAAATATTGCCGATGCCATTGGTCTTGGCGCGGCAATAGATTATGTCACCAAATTAGGAATCGAAGCTATTGGTCAATATGAGCATTATTTGTTAGAATATGCCACAAAATTATTGAAAGAAATTCCGGGTGTACGATTGATTGGAACTGCCAAAGATAAAGCCAGTGTATTGTCTTTTAATTTACAAGGTTATTCAAACGATCAGCTTGGACAGGCTCTAAATAAAGAAGGTGTTGCGGTGCGAACCGGACATCATTGCGCACAGCCTATTTTAAGAAGAATGGGTGTTGAAACGACTGTTCGTCCGTCATTAGCATTTTATAATACAACCGAAGATGTCGATACTTTTATTAAAACCATTTGGGAACTTAAAAAAGTGAGATTCTAAAAATAAAGAGATTTTGTTCTCTCGAAATAATTACTTTTTTTGATATTTTAAGTAATTATAAACCAAAGCGATTGTTTTAGGACAATCGCTTTTTTAATATATAAATAGTAAGAAAGTAAAATAACAGCCATTTTAAATATGGCTTCGGAGAAGTTGAATATTTATAGAAGGCATTTATTATCCATAAAAATGGCTTCGGAGAAGCTGAATATTTATAGAAATAAATTGCGAAATATATTGGCTGCAAAAATATACCGCCTCGCTGGCGCTGTATGCTGAGAAGGATAAAATATTTATAGAAAATATTTTACTCCTTCAGAGCGCTCTTAAATTGTAAAATTAAGATGCCATGGCAATTTCTATTGGTTCTGCAATACTTGCTAAAGTAAGCGGGTCTGAAAACCCTAAGAAAAATACATCTAATATTTCCTGAAATATAGGATCTGCATTTTCTGTTTGAGAAAAAAGCGTCATTGAGGAACGAAGTTTTCGTGCATTTAATTCACCCAAAATTGCTTCAATCGATTTTGTTTTATATTCTAATAAAACCTTGCAAATTTCAATTAGATGTTTGGCTAAAATAGGATGATTTAGAAAATCTTCTGCCTCTTTTAAATCTGCAAGAGCATAATATTTAGCAATCGTACTTTTTCCTAAACCTTTTATCTGCGGAAAAATAAACCACATCCAATGTGTTTCTTTTTTTCCTTTTTGTAATTCGGAGTAAGCCGTAAGATAAAGTTTGTTCTGTGCGTCTAAAAAGCGTGTTAAATCATTATTTGCGTAAGCCATCTGAAATAATTTTTATAAGGTTAAACAAATTTTCAGGTCTTTTTTAAAGACATTCAAAACTACTCACGTTCCTGATTTAAAATTTATATAATTAATACACTTCATTATATAATTCCAATTTGCAAAAAAAAACAGCTGCAAATTTCTTTGCAGCTGTACCTTTTATAATTGTAACTCAATTTAGTTTTTAAACTCGTTCAAAGATTTCTCGATAATTTCAAGACATTCATTAATTTGTTCTTCTGTCATTACCAATGGCGGTGCAAATCTAATTTTGTTTCCGTGTGTTGGTTTTGCCAGTAATCCGTTGTCTCTAAATTTCAAGCAGATTTCCCAGGCCAAATCAGAATCTTCGCCGCTGTTAATTACAATCGCATTCAAAAGTCCTTTACCGCGAACCAGTGTAATTAAGTCATTCTTTTCGGCAATCTTATTTAATCCTTCTCTTAGAATAATTCCTAAGCGTTCTGCATTTTCAGCTAATTTTTCGTCTTTTACCACTTCAAGAGCTGCAATCGCAACCGCTGCCGCAACCGGATTTCCTCCAAAAGTAGATCCATGCTGACCCGGCTTGATAACATTCATGATTTCATTATTACATAAAACTGCCGAAACCGGATAAACGCCGCCAGAAATAGCTTTTCCTAAAATCAGGATATCCGGCTGTACATTTTCGTGGTGAACAGCTAATAATTTTCCGGTACGTGCAATTCCGGTTTGAACCTCATCAGCAATAAACAAAACATTGTGCTTTTCGCATAATGCTTTTGCTTTTGCTAAATATCCTTCACTTGGCACATAAACTCCGGCTTCTCCCTGAATAGGTTCAACTAAAAATCCGGCAATATTTTTTGATGATTCTAAAGCTTTTTCAAGAGCTTCGAGATTATCGTATTCAATTTTTATAAATCCATCTGTAAACGGACCAAAGTTTTTACGGGCTGTTTCGTCGTTAGAAAATGAAATGATTGTCGTTGTTCTTCCGTGAAAATTATTCTCACATACAATAATCTGCGCCTGATTTTCAGGAATTCCTTTTACTTCATAAGCCCATTTTCTGGATACTTTTAGTGCAGTTTCAACAGCTTCTGCACCTGTATTCATTGGCAGTACTTTATCAAAACCGAAATATTTTGTAACGTATTCTTCGTAGTTTCCTAGTTTATCATTGTAAAAAGCACGAGATGTAAGCGTTAAGGTCTGTGCCTGATCTATCATTGCTTTCACAATTTTTGGATGGCAGTGTCCTTGATTTACAGCAGAATAAGCAGATAAGAAGTCATAATATCTTTTCCCGTCAACATCCCATACATAAACACCTTCTCCTTTTTCTAACACTACAGGAAGCGGATGATAGTTATGTGCTCCGTATTTATTCTCTTTTTCAATCAAAACTTCTGATTTTGACGAAAGTATTTCTTGAGTATTTGCCATGATAATTTTATTTTTTCTGAAACAAAAATATAAAAATTATTTATTTAATAGCAAAAATTAAACATTTTTAACCTTATTTTAGTTTTAAAAAATAAATATAACTTATTTCAAAGCATTTTTAAGTCATTTTAAAAAATTTGGCTTCAAATTCAATTGAGAGTTTTTTTATCTTTACAGAAATTAAAAATAACGGCATGGATATGTTAGATGAATTTGACGTAAAAATCATCAAAGAGTTAGAAAAAGACGGTCGAATTGCTTATTCGACAATTGCTTCTAATTTGAAAATTTCGAATACAATGGTGCATCAGCGTATAAACCGTTTATTTGAGCAGGGCATAATTACAGGAATCAAACCTATTTTAAACGAAAAACAAATTGGGTACGACTGGGCTTCTTTTACCGGAATTACATTAAATAAGGATTCTGATTCTGAAAGAATTATTGAAGCTTTAAAAGAAATTCCCGAAATTACAGAATGCTATTTTGTAACGGGTTCGTTTACGCTTTACCTTAAAATTACTGCTCGAAACCACGAACATATGCGTAAAATATTATACGATAAAATCGACAATATTCCAGGAATTGCCAAAACCGATTCTATGGTCGAATTGGGATGCGCTTTTAAAAGAAATGTCTCTTTATAAAGAATCTCAATTTCATTCAATTTTAAGAATATAAACCTCTCAATAAATGGCTTGAGAGGTTTTTTTGTAACATTTTATTTCAGATATTTGTTAAAAATTGTAAAAAATGAAAAATTCGATCACACTTATTTTCGCTGCAATATTGTTTTCAACTACTATGAATGCACAACTAAAACCCGTAAAATATTCTGAAGGAAGCCAGACTTTGAATGGTTTATTTATTAAATCGGCTAAAAAAAGCAATAATAATCCAGGAATTTTGCTGTTACCGGCATGGCTTGGAATTGACAATGCCTCTAAAGGAATTGCCGAAGATTTATCGAAACTGGGTTACCATGTTTTTATCGCTGATATTTACGGAGAAGGAAATTATCCAAAAAATACTGGTGAGGCTGGAAAACAAGCTGGTTTCTATAAAACAAATTACGAAGCGTATCAAAAACGAATTAATGCTGCCTTGCAGGAATTAGTTAAATCTGGAGCAAATGCAGATAATATCGTGGCTATTGGTTACTGTTTTGGGGGAACTGGAGTTCTTGAAGCAGCACGCGGTCATTTAAATGTAAAAGGAATTGCTTCTTTTCACGGAGGTTTAGGAAAAGATGCTGGGAGAAAAACGGAACCTATTACAGCCAAAGTTTTAATTTGTCACGGAGCCGATGATCCGTTTGTGCCAAAAGAAGAAATTACATCATTTCAGCAGGAAATGCATGATTCTAAAGCTGACTGGCAGATGATTTATTATGCCAATTCAGTGCACTCATTCACAAATCCGGAGGCTGGAAATGACAATTCTAAAGGCGCTGCTTATAACCCGGTTGCTGCTAAAAGATCTTTTGAGCATTTACAGCTTTTTTTAAATGAAGTGCTTAAGAAATAATACTTTTTTATAGCACGCAGATGACGCTGATTATACAAATTTGTTTAACCCGTATAATCGGAGGGCAAAAAATAACCAAACCAAAACCAACTAAAATAACCAATGTCACACAACAAAATTAGAGAAGACAAAACCTGTTTAAACTGCAGGCATGTTGTTGAACAAAAGTTTTGTCCAAACTGCGGGCAGGAAAACAGCGATTCCAGAAAAACTTTTCATCATTTGTTTATTCACTTTTTTGAAGATTTAACGCATTATGAAAATGCATTCTGGAAAACAATAAAAAATCTTCTTTTTAAGCCTTCTACGCTTACTAAAGAATATCTTTCCGGAAAACGTTTGTCATATCTTGCTCCGGTTCGTCTTTATATTTTTATAAGTTTTATTACTTTTTTAATGATTTCGCTGTTCCCTGCCAACATAAACGAAAAAATTGATAAAAGTGAAACTGCGCTGAACAAAGAAATTTCTAAAACTAATGAAAGTATAGATAAAAAGAAAGACAAAAGGTATTTTCATTTTAAGACGATAAAAGAACTTGATTCGATTCAAAAATATGGAAAAGAAAATGAGAAACTGAACGCCTCATCGTATTGGTTTTCTGAAAAAGCAATACACGTAACTGAAAAATATACAAAAAAAGAGATTTATGAAAAGTTCGTTGAATCGTTCTTTCATAATCTGCCGAAAATCTTATTTATCATTATGCCGTTTTTTGCTTTTTTTCTGTGGCTTTTTCACAACAAAAAAAGATGGTATTATTTTGATCACGGGATCTTTACGCTTCATTATTTTTCCTTCCTCCTTCTTATCTTTCTCATTATGTTTGTAGTTGACAGGATTGTAGGTTTATTTGGAGAAGACAGTCCGTTATCATACGTTTCCGGATTAACGACTTTTGCAGGAACAGTCTGGATGTGTTATTACTTTTATCCGGCGCATCATCGTTTTTATGGCGAGTCCAGAATAGTATCATTTATAAAAAGTTTCTTACTGTTTATAATAAATTCTCTTTTTATTCTATTTTTACTCACTTTATACATTCTTTACACATTTATTAATTTACACTAACAAGTAAGAAATGAAAAAATTACTCATTTTATTTTTAATTGGTGCAACAGCTTTTTCATGTAAAAACACGCAGTCGGCAGCAAACAAAGTCAATTCAGATCCCTCTAAATATGTCAAGCTTATCTCTGAAAAAGACCTTAAAACAATGCTTTATGTTGTGGCTTCAGATGAAATGGAAGGTCGTGAAACCGGATCTGCGGGACAAAAAAAAGCAGGTCTTTATATGATTGACCAATACAAAAAAAGCGGTATCTCTTTCCCAAAAGGTGCTTCAGATTTTTACCAGCACATTCCGGCATCTTATTTAAATGCAAAACGTAATCAAAATTTACCAGATTCAGAAAATATCTGGGCTTACATCGAAGGTTCTGAAAAACCAGATGAAGTTTTGGTTATTTCTGCTCACTACGATCACGTAGGGATTAAAGACGGCGAAGTCTACAACGGAGCTGATGATGATGGTTCTGGAACTGTAGCGGTTATTGAAATGGCTAAAGCTTTTGCTAAGGCTAAAAAACAAGGACACGGACCAAAACGTTCTATTTTGTTTTTGCACGTAACTGGCGAAGAGCATGGACTGCACGGATCTCGTTTTTACTCAGAAAACCCTCTTTTCCCAATTGCAAACACAATTGCTGATATCAATATCGACATGATCGGACGTCGTGATGTTGAGCATGCAAACACTAATAATTATGTGTATGTTATTGGTGCCGACAGGTTATCATCTGATCTTCATAATGCGGTTGTGGCTCAAAACGAGAAATACATCAAAATGGACTTAGATTTTAAATTTAATGATCCTAAAGACCCAAATCATTTTTATGAGCGTTCTGACCATTATAACTTCGCAAAACACGGTATTCCGGCAATTTTCTTCTTTAACGGAGTTCACGAAGATTACCACGGAAAAGGCGATGAACCTCAAAAAATCGAATACGATGCTTTAACCAAAAGAACAAAACTTGCTTTTGTACTTGCGTGGGATTTAGCTAATAGAGAGAATAGACCGGTAGTTGATAAGAAATAGTTACAAAGTGACAAAGCTTCAAAGAGGCAAAGGTTTTCTTAACTATATAAAAAAAGGGATGAGTAAATAGACTGCACCCAAAAGTTTAGACAAATTAATAATTAAGTTTTATAATAATGAGCTCGATATTGTATCGGGCTCATTCCTTTTAGATTAAGTTTAATCCTGTCATTATTATAATAATTTATATACTCGATAATCTCTTGTTTCAATTGATTAATGGAAGTGTATTTTTTTAGATAAAACAACTCTGATTTTAATATTCCAAAGAAGTTTTCAATTATCGCATTATCAAGACAATTGCCTTTTCTGGACATGCTTTGCATAATTCCTTTTTTCTTTAATAAATGCTGATATTGTATCATTTGATACTGCCATCCTTGGTCAGAATGCAGAGTCAGATTAGTATTATCGGGTATTTTTTTAAATGCTTTTTCAAGCATATTTAAAACTTGATTAAACACTGGTCTTTGCGATAATTCATAGCTAATTATCTCTCCATTAAACAGATCGATTATCGGCGATAAGTACAATTTATTGCCAGAAACATTAAATTCAGTCACATCGGTTGCCCATTTTTGATTAGGTATATCAGCCTTAAAATTGCGCTGCAGTAGATTAGGGGCTATTTTTCCCTGCTCTCCTTTATACGATCTGTACTTCTTGATTCTGATTAGACTTTTTAATCCTAAAAATTTCATTAATCGAAGCACTGTTTTGTGATTAATTAAAATCCCCTCTTTTTTGAGTAATAGAGTAATACGTCTATATCCTAACCTGCCCTTATGATAATTGTAAATCTGTTTAATTAAATCTTTTATCTCTTGATATTTATCGATTACCTGACCTTTCTTTTCATAGTAATAATACGTACTTCTAACCATGTTCATACAATTTAGCAAAAGATCTAAATCATACTTATGCCTTAATTCCATTATGGTTTGAGCTTTTTGTTTTGATTGGCTTGCTCGGCTTGAACTAAGGCGTTGAACTTTTTTAGAATTTCGTTCTCAGCGCGCAGGTACTCTAACTCCTTTAAGAGTTCCTCTTCCCTGGTTAAAGGTTTGTCTGTTTTTCGTTGCTTTCTCTTAAAATTCATAACTGCTGGTCTGCCACGTGATTTAAGTTCTAAGCCTGCCAAATCATCTTTTGCATATTTTCTTTGCCAGCTAATTATGGTTGACTGCGCTGGAATTTTGAAAATCAAGCAGGCTTCATCCAAAGATAAAGACTTATTTTCAATGGTTTGTATTACTTTTAATTTAAAGTCTGCAGTATAAACTTTATTTTTCTGCCTTGGTAAAAGACCTTCAATTCCAAATTCATTATAGCGGCTAATCCAGCATGTAAGGTTGCTTTCAGCTATCTTGTTTGCTCTAGCTGTGCCTTTAACCGAGTTATGCCTTTTCATAACTTCTTCTACACAACGAAGTTTAAATTCACAATTGTACTTGACTTTTCTTTCCATAAAAATGCCCCCAAATAGTGTCTAACTTTTTGGGGGCAGTTCA
>NZ_JBQEMU010000031.1:0-61839 GCF_052044235.1 Flavobacterium sp. 22659 | reverse complement strand
TCCTGAAAATCATAATACCATACTTATATATGTATACACACAAAAAAAACCCGGCAGGTTTCAAAAACTGGCGGGTTGTACCTATATATAATAGTATATTATTTTTTATTGATCTCTTTAGCTTTGGCTTCCCAGTGGGTCATTAGATTATTATAATTTACCGGATTGGCTGAAGGCTGATTTACTAAACGTCCGGATTCAAATGCGCGGACAAGGATTGTTTCTATTAAATAATCTTCGTTAACTTCAAAAGGTTTGTATTCTGTTTTTAAACTTATATCAAATAAATTGGCAGTTGTATTTGACACAAAGGCCTTAAAACCGCTTTTTAGAGTTTTTATTAACTCATAAGTAGTTTTTCCGGTTTGGCGGTGTACTAACTTTACAAGAATCTGTCCTTGTTTTCTGGAAAGCTTTTTAAGTCTGTCTTCAAATTCGTTGTTAAGATAGTCCTCTACAATTTTGAAATACTTCTTTTTTTCACGGCTCGTTTTTAATCTGGCCATTCCATTATTTAAAGCTGTTAGTCTATCTGCTGCAAGTCTTGCATACGGATATACCTTATACACTCTCATCTGTAAAATCTGAAACTGCTTTAATTCTTCGGCACTCATCTTCTCTCCTTTTGAAATAATAATTTCGGGCAATTGAATTGTATCGTTTAGAATTGAATCTTTTTCAGTTAAAATATACCCCATTTCTTGATTTTCTTTTGGAGTAACTTGGGCTTCACTAGTATATGAAATAAATAATAAAAATAAAATACAACAGGTAAATCTCATGGAGTCTTAATTTAGATGTAAAATTATATATTTATACACAACTCTGATACCAAATTTATAAATTAGCACAAAAATATTTTTATGAGTACAAAATCTATCTTAAATGATACCTCTATAGCTTTTTTAGAAAGCTATCTAAATAATGCTTCGCCGACTGGTTACGAAAGTGAAGGGCAAAAACTTTGGATGAATTATTTAAAACCTTATGTAGATACTTTTATCACTGATACATATGGTACAGCGGTTGGAGTTATTAATCCTGATGCTCCTTTTAAGGTTGTTATTGAGGGTCATGCTGATGAAATTTCATGGTATGTAAACTATATTACAGATGATGGTTTATTATATGTAATTAGAAACGGTGGATCTGATCACCAGATTGCACCTTCAAAAAGAGTAAATATTCATACCAAAAAAGGGATTGTAAAAGGTGTATTTGGATGGCCTGCAATTCACACACGTTTAAGAGACAAGGAAGAAATCCCAAAATTGAGCAACATATTTATTGATTTAGGATGTGAAACTAAGGAACAGGTTGAAGCAATGGGAGTTCATGTAGGATGTGTAATTACCTATCCTGATGAATTTATGGTTTTGAATGAAAACAAATTTGTATGCCGTGCGATAGACAACAGAATGGGCGGTTTTATGATTGCCGAAGTTGCTCGTTTATTAAAGGAAAACAAAAAAACACTTCCTTTTGGTTTGTATATAGTAAATTCTGTTCAGGAAGAAATTGGTCTTCGCGGTGCAGAAATGATAGCTCATACAATTAAACCAAATGTTGCTATTGTTACTGATGTCTGTCATGATACCACTACTCCTATGATTGATAAAAAAGTCGAAGGTGATCTAAAAATGGGTAAAGGACCAGTTATTGCATATTCTCCGGCAATCCAAAATAAACTTCGCGATTTAATTGTAGACATTGCAGAAGAAAAGAAAATACCTTTCCAGCGTCATGCTACTTCTCGTGCAACGGGTACAGATACAGATGCTTTTGCATATAGCAATGGCGGTGTAGCTTCAGCATTAATTTCTCTTCCTTTAAGATACATGCATACTACTGTAGAAATGGTGCATAGAGATGATGTTGAAAATGTAATTCAATTGATTTATGAGTCCTTATTGAAAATTGAGAATAACGAAACATTCTCATATTTCAAATAAAAGCACTTTCATACTAAATTCGGCTGTTTATAAAATAATAGCCGAATTTACTAATTCCTCAAAGAATGAAAATATTACTGCTCGAAGACGATTTTACTTTGTCTAAAGAAATATCGGCTTTTTTTACCACTAAACAATTCGAATGTACACCGTATTATGATGGATCTTTACTGCTCAAAAAATACTTTCCGTATGAATATGATTTAATAATTCTGGATATTAATGTTCCGGGAATAAATGGTATTGAGGTTTGTAAAGGTATTCGTGAAATTGATAAAAAAACGCCAATTATAATGCTGACGGCTTTTAGTGAAATTGAAGACAAACTGGCTTCCTTTGACAGTGGTGCTGATGATTATCTGGTTAAACCTTTTCATTTTGAAGAATTATATGCCCGTATTTCATCATTGCTTAGGAGAAAAGAAATTCCTCAGCAAACAGAAAAAAAGATCATTATAGAAGATTTAGAAATTCTGGAAGATGAAATGAAAGTTTTACGTTCTGGTGAAGAAATTAAGCTGACTCCAAAAGAGTTTAAACTAATTCTAATTTTAGCTCATGCAAAAGGAAAAGTTTTGTCTAAACAATTTATTGCTGAGAAACTTTGGGATTATCATATTGAAACCAATCAAAATACGATTGAAGTTTATATAAATTTTCTTAGGAAAAAAATCGATAAAGACCACGAAACAAAACTCATAAAAACCAAAATTGGTTACGGATATTATTTAAGTAACGAGGAATGACATTAAAAAACAGAATATCATTATTAGTAAGTCTTTTGTTTACAATCCTTTTTGGATTGGCATCGACTGTGATATTTGTTTTATATTCTAATTTTAGAAAAGAAGAATTTCGTGAGCGTCTTGAAATTAAAGCTCTTTCAAATATTAAACTTTTGGTTGATGTAAAAGAAGTTGACGAACAGCTTCTTAAAATGATTGACCAAAATTCAATCAATAAATTATATGATGAGAAAACTTTAGTTTTTGACTCACATTTTAAACTTATTTACAGCAGTATCGATGATGCAAAAATCAATTGGTCTGTTGAAGATTTAAAATATCTTAAAAAACATAAAACCTTTTTCAAACAACAAGGCGATTATGAAGTTTACGGCGTTTTTTATGATACCAAAGACAAAGACTTTTATGCTTTAATTTCTGCTACGGATGATTATGGAAAAAGAAAACTGCTTTTTTTAAGATATACATTAGTTGTATCCTATATATTCTTTACATGTCTCTGCTGGGTTTTAACCTCTTTTATGGTTAGAAAAGCAATGAATCCTCTTGGATTATTTCATCAAAAAATTAAAAATATCAACGAAAACAATCTTGATACTCGTATTGAATCAAAAAGCAATAAAGACGAAATTGACTTAATTGCAAACGAGTTTAATTTCATGATGGACCGAATTGAAGTTTCCTATCAAAGACAAAAAGAATTTACGGCTCACGCTTCGCATGAATTAAGAACTCCTTTATCGAGAATTACTGCACAAATTGAAAATACTATAGCCGATTCGACGACATCTCTTAAAGGAAAAAATTTTCTAACAGCAATTTTATCCGATGTCAATCATTTAACTGAATTAATCAGCTCATTATTAATATTATCAAAAATTGATAACAATAAAAATAATGAAGACAACGAAATTCACAGAATGGATGAGATTCTTTTCTCGGCCATTGAAAATCTAAAGAAAAGCTTTCCTGATTTTGTTATTTTATTTGAAATTGAAGAAAGTGAAAATTTAGACACAGCTCTGGAAATAAAAGGAAATAAAAACCTTTTGGAAATTGCTGTAATTAATGTTTTAAAAAATGCCTGTGTTTATTCAGATAATCAGCAGGCTTTAGTAAAAATAAGCGCGCCGGAAGATCATCTGATTATTTCTATTTTAAACACTGGAAAAACTTTAAGCGAAAGCGAACAAAAAAATCTTTTTGAACCTTTTATGAGGGGAGAAAATTCTAAAGGCACATCTGGTTTTGGATTGGGATTACGTATTGTAAACAGAATCTTAAAACTCCACAAATCTCACATAACTTACACTACACCAAAGGATAATGTGAATTTATTCCAATTATTCTTTCATTAATATTTTATTTTAAGCTAATTTTAAGGTAGATTTTAAGCCCGCTTAAAGTCTGCCGATAGCATATTTGTACAAAATAAAATAGATACAATGAGAAAACTATATGCATTATTATTACTTGTACTTTTTAATCAGGTAGTTATGGCTCAAAAAACAGTCACTCTTCAAGATTGTGAGAGCCAGTTTTTAAAAAACAATCTTTTTTTGCTAGCCTCTCATTATAATATTGATGCCGCAAAAGCCATGACCATTCAGGCCCGAATATGGGATAATCCAAACCTTACTGCAGAATTAAATGCCTATAATCCAGAAAGGGATAAGTTTTTTGACATTGGCAAGCAAGGACAAAAAGTATTTGGTATCGAACAGTTAATCTATTTAGGCGGAAAGAAACGCAATGAAGTTAAATTGGCAAAAACTAACGAACAATTAGCAGAACTTCAGTTCAATGATTTATTAAGAACATTAAAACTGCAGCTGCGCCAGAGTTTTTACACGGTTTATTACAACACAAAAAGTCTTGAAATAACTGATAAACAATTGGTTCATATTGAAGATTTAATAAACTCCTACTCTATTCAGGCTCAAAAAGGAAATATTCCTCTGCGAGATGTTGTGCGTTTACAGTCTCTGTATCTAAACTTTAAGAACGAACGAATGGAAGTTGTTAACAACAGCATTGAAGAGCAGGCAAATTTAAAATTACTGCTAAATTCAACTGAAACTATTATTCCGGATGTTTCTAAAGACGATTTTAATAAATACTTAAAAATAATTCCTTTTGATCTAAAATCTTTTGAAGATGAAGCAATTGCCAATCGTCCGGATTATTTAGCCAAACAAAAAGAAATTGAAGCTAATGAACTGAATGTAAAATGGCAAAAATCGCTTTCTGTTCCAGATATCACTTTGGGTGCTAATTATGATCAGCGAAGCGGTGCATTTAATAATGAAGCTAATATTTCTGTTGGAATTCCGCTGCCGCTTTGGAACAAAAACAAAGGAAATATCAAAAATGCTCAGGCCGTTTTAGCCCAATCTAAAGTAGAAAAGCAAAACTTTAATCTTCAATTGGAAACCGAAATCACATCGGCATGGAATAAATGGGATGAATCCCGAAAAAACTATGCAGTTATAAAACCAACTGTAAACTCAGACTTTGAAGCGGTTTATAACGGAATCTTAACCAATTTCCAAAAAAGAAATATCAGCTTATTAGAATTTACCGATTTTATGGAAAGTTACAATCAGGCTAATATTCAGGTTAATGAATTGAAGAAAAAATTGGCTTTATCCGGCGAAGAATTAAATACTACTATCAACAAGGATTTATTTTAAAACTAAATAATAATGAAACATACACTAATTATAGGAATTGCAATAGTAAGTTTATCACTTGCCAGCTGCAAAAAGGAAGTAGAAAATCCTCAAACCAATACTTCTTTCGCCTTAAGCGATAATATGCTGAAAACTACTACTACGGCAGATGCGAAAACCCAGACAGTGAAAAATGAGCTGAGTTTTTATGGAAAAATTACTGCCGATAATAATAAATTAATCGATGTTTATCCGCTTGTGGGCGGAAACGTGATTAAAGTAAATGTTGAACTTGGAGATTATGTAAAAAAAGGCCAGGTATTAGCAACCATAAAAAGTACTGATGTCGCTGATTTTGAAAAACAATCTATCGATGCAAAAAATGATTTGCTTGTTGCAAAAAACAAACTAAAAGTTGCTCAGGAATTATACGACGGAAAATTAAATTCTGAAAGCGATGTTCTTGAAGCAAAATCTGAAGTAAACAAAGCACAGTCACAGCTAAGCAAAATTCAGGAAACTTATAAAATTTACAATATTAAAGCCGGTTCTATTTACGAAGTAACGGCGCCAATAAGTGGTTTTGTTATTCAAAAAAGCATTAATCAGGATATGCTTTTACGTTCTGATCGTTCTGAAAATATTTTTGACATTGCAGAAATCAGCGAAGTTTGGGCAATGGCCAATATTAATGAAATCGACATTAATAAAATAAAACTTGGAATTGATGCCAGCGTAACTACTCTAAGTTACCCTGATAAAGTTTTTAAAGGAAAAGTAGATAAAATCTTTAACGTAATTGATCCTGAAACCAAAGCAATGCAGGCGCGTATTAAACTTCAAAACCCTGGGTTTTTATTAAAACCGGATATGAATGCTAATATCAAATTATCCTACAACGAAAATGAATCAATGATTGCAATTCCCAGCAATGCCATTGTTTTTGATAAAAGTAAAAATTTCGTCATGATCTTTAAAGATCGTCATAATATTGAAACAAGACAAGTTGAAGTTTACCGAGTTGTAGGTGATACAACTTATATTTCAAGCGGTTTAAAGGAAAATGAAAAAGTCATTACCAACAATCAATTATTTATTTATCGCGCTTTAAACGATTAAAAGATGAACAAATTCATACGAAATATAATTGCTTTTTCCCTTAAGAATAAAGCATTTACCTTTTTCTGGGTAGGAATATTGGCTGTTGCAGGATTTATTTCCTTTAAAAATATGCCAATTGATGCTTTTCCAGACGTAACAAATACTCAAATTATTATCATTACACAGTGGAATGGTAAAAGTGCCGAAGAAGTAGAACGTTTTGTAACAACACCAATCGAGATTTCGATGAACTCGGTGCAGAAAAAAACGAGTGTGCGCAGTATTACTATGTTTGGTTTATCTGTAATCAAAATTATTTTTGATGATGGTGTCGACGATACTTTTGCCCGATTTCAGGTAAATAATTTACTTAAAAATGTTACACTTCCAGATGATGTTGAACCAGACGTTCAGCCTCCTTATGGGCCGACTGGAGAAATTTTCAGATATATTGTAAAAAGCAACAGTCGTGACAGTCGTGAATTATTGACTTACCAAAACTGGGTTATAGACAAACAATTACGTGCCGTTCCTGGCGTTGCCGATTTGAACGTTTTTGGCGGACAAACTAAAACTTATGAAGTTGGAGTTGATCCTATAAAACTGGCTAAATACAATATTACACCATTACAGGTTTATAATGCTGTTGATGCCGGAAATGTAAACGTGGGCGGTGATATTATTGAAAAAAACGGACAGGCATTTGTGGTTCGCGGTGTTGGTCTTTTAAAATCCCGAAAAGATATTGAAAATATTATCGTAGACGAAGCAGGAGGAAATCCAATTTTGGTTAAAAACGTTGCTTCGGTTTACGAGAGTTCTATGCCAAGAGTAGGACAAACCGGAATTGGAAATAATGATGATGCGGTTGAAGGGATCGTTGTAATGCGTAAAGGCGAAAATGCACAGGAAACTCTTGCTTTAATAAAAGATAAGATTAAAGATTTAAATGATAATATCCTGCCAAAAGATATTAAAATTGAAACTTTTTACGATCGTGACAATTTGATGAATTTCACTACCGAAACGGTAATGCACAATTTATTTGAAGGTATTATTTTGGTTACCTGCGTCGTATTTCTATTTATGGCCGACTGGAGAACTACTTTTACAGTTTCGATAGTTATTCCGCTTTCCTTATTATTTGCCTTTTTGTGTTTAAAAATGATGGGGATGAGCGCCAACTTGCTGAGTTTAGGTGCTGTCGATTTCGGAATTATCATTGATGGTGCCGTCGTAATGGTCGAAGGATTATTTGTGGTTCTGGATCATAGGGCGCATCAGCTGGGAATGACAGCTTATAATAAAATTGCAAAAGGAAGCATCATTAAAAAAACCGGAACAGAAATGGGTAAAGCTATTTTCTTTTCTAAATTAATTATCATTACCGCTTTACTGCCAATATTTTCATTTCAGAAGGTTGAAGGAAAAATGTTCTCTCCCCTTGCCTATACTTTAGGTTTTGCCTTAATGGGAGCATTAATTTTCACACTTACTCTGGTGCCGGTTTTATCTCATATTTTATTGAATAAAAATGTAAAAGAAAAGAATAATCCGTTTGTAAACTTTTGGGACAGAATTGTAGGCAAAGGTTTTGCATGGACATTTAAGCATAAAATAAAATCATTAGTTATTTCATTATCTGTAATTGCTGCTACATTTTTCTCTGCTTCATTTTTAGGTACAGAATTTTTGCCTCAGTTAAATGAAGGAGCTTTATGGGTTACGGCAGAATTACCAATGAGTACTTCTCTGCCTGAAAGTGTAAAAACAGCTGCAATGATCAGAAAAGATCTTGAAAGTTTTCCTGAAGTTAAAAATGTACTTTCACAAACTGGAAGAAGTAACGATGGAACAGATCCAAACGGATTTGGATTTATTCAGCTCCAAGTCGATTTGAAACCAAAAGCCGACTGGAAACGAAAAATCAGTATGGATAAACTGATTAACCAAATGGACGAAAAATTAAAAGTTCATCAGGGAATTACTTATAACTATTCTCAGCCTGTAATTGATAACGTTGCTGAATCTGTTGCTGGTTTCAAAGCTTCAAATGCAGTTAAAATCTACGGAGATGATTTAGATAAATTAGATGAACTTTCTAATGAAGTTTTAGCAAAAATCAAAGATATTCCAGGTATCAAAGATGTTGGAATTCTTAGAAATGTTGGTCAGCCAGAAATTAGTGTAATTCTTGACAGAGAAAAAATGGCTGCTTATGGTGTAACTTTAAGCGATGCTCAGGCTGTTTTAGAATTAGCTTTTGGAGGAAAAACTGCTACTCAAAAATATGAAGATGAAAAGAAATTTGATGTACGAGTTCGTTTTTCTAAAGAGTATCGTAAAGACGAAGAAGATTTAGCAGAATTAAAAGTACCAACTATAAGCGGTGCAAAAATCCCGTTAAAAGAAATCTGCGACATTAAAACCATAACTGGTCCGGCATTTATTTACAGAGATAATACGAAACGTTTTATTGGAGTAAAATTTTCTGTTCGTGACCGAGATTTAGGAAGTACAATTGCAGAAGCACAATCAAAAGTTGCAGAAGTAAAAATGCCTCCTGGATATACAACTGGATGGACAGGAGAATTTGAAAATCAGGTTCGTGCCAGTGCACGTTTGGCGCAAGTTGTACCAATCAGTTTAATTGGAATATTTGTCTTGTTATTCATTCTGTTTGGAAACTTTAAAGATTCATTACTTGTTTTAGCCAATGTGCCATTTGCTGTAATTGGCGGGATTATAGCTTTACACTTAACGGGAATGAATTTTGGAATTTCTGCAGGAGTTGGTTTTATTGCCTTACTGGGAATCTGTATTCAAAATGGTGTAATCCTGATATCAGAATTTCATCACAATATAAAGGCAAAATTCTCATTAGAAGAATCCATTTTTATGGGAGTAAAAGCCAGAACAAGAGCAGTAGTCATGACGGCACTTATGGCTTCTATAGGTTTAATGCCGGCAGCAATTTCAACCGGAATTGGATCAGAATCTCAAAAACCTCTTGCAATTGTAATTATTGGAGGATTAGTAACGGCAACAATTTTGACATTATTGGTTTTCCCAATTTTATTCTGGATTTTCAATCGAAAAAAACACGCACCGATAGAATAAACGGTTTTATGATAAAATTAATTTGGTTAGATTAATTTGGTTTAGAAAGAAAAAGCATCATTATTTTTAATGGTGCTTTTTTGATTTAGATACTCTCTTAAAAACAAGCAGCAAAAAAAAACGGCCTTCTGCTCAAAGAAGACCGCTATACTAACTCAAACGTTTAAACTTTTTAAAGCTTATTTTGCATCTTTTAAAAGTGCAATTGCATCTGCTGCATTTGATAATTCAGCATATTTTAATGCAGTATATCCTTTTTCGTTTTTATCAGATGGACGAGCTCCAGCTGCTAATAAAACTTTTATAATTTCTACTTTATTGTAACGAGCTGCTGTCATTAAAGGAGACATATCGTCTGCTTTTTCATTTACATTAGCACCGTACTCGATAAATTTCTTTACTGTGTCGATATCTCCTTTAGCTACTGCAACTACAAGAGGTGTTCCTTCATATACAGCAGATACTGTAATTTCATTTTTAGCAACTGATGTGCTGTTTGAAGCCATAGAAACATTTGCAAATGCTACTAAAGCAAGACCTAAAGAAATAACTGATTTTTTCATAATGATTGGGTTGTTAAATTGATTGATAATTATTTGATTGATAATGAATTTTAAATTCTATACAAATGTAAATTAAAAAGCAGTATATTGTATAACAAAGTACCTTGTTTTAACTAATTCTTAACTTTTAATTAATGAATTCGAAATATTACTCTTCTAAAATTTAAATTCACTATAAAAGACGCAACAAATGTAGAAATGTTACACCAAAACGAATATTTTTTTAAAATTTGTGATCAAGAAAGTATCAAAAATGAAAGAGAAAACTATACTCTTTTAACTATACAACAACAGCATGTATAAAAAAGGCAGAAATTTTTCATTAAAAGAAAAAAAATAAACCGTTTTTTATGGATTTGTGATGAAAATTATCAATGTAAGTAAAAAACACAAAAAGAAAGAAAATACCTATTTTACATCGAAATAGTAATCACTCATTTAATCATTTTAACATGTATTCTTTAAGCTATTTTGCGGTGTTTTTTAATGAAAATTTAGTTCCATATACATTTATCAAATCGTTTTCGAATAAAGTATACGGATCATTATAAAATTGAAGAAAATCAGGAACACTAATCTGCCCCGGAAAAGGTGCATAATAATGCGTTAAACTTACTGCATCATTTCGCCAGACTAAGACATAACAAAGCTTAATATTTTCTTTCTTTATAGATTGAAGTAAAACTTCTGTCCACCAGTTTTTATTTGTTATTGATTCTAAGCCGGTTTCTGTAAAAGCTGCTAATTTGTTCTTTTTAATTGCAATGTCAGAAATGATTTTGAGCTTTTTTATTCCGTTTTCTAAGTCATATTTCCCGTCACGTCCAAAATCTCCATAATTATCTATCCCAAACATATCAACATAATCATCGCCAGGATAGCGTTCTAAATATTCTGACTCAGAATTAAATCGATTATCTGGTGAAAATGCGTAAATAAAATTATGAACTTTTAAAGTATCTCTCAGGTATGATACAGTAAATTGCCAGACTTCTATAAAATCCTCACGCGATGTATATTTTTTTCCCCACCAGAACCAATCACCATCAAATTCATGAAAAGGTCTAAAAATCATTGGAACCAATTTACCATCTTTTGCTTTAGCAGAATTTGCAAAGTCAGCGATTGTTTTTAAAATTTCTTTGTATTGCTCATGATGCGAACCTCCTTTTTTTATTAAAGACATGGATGGGGCTGAAATAGAATCTTTCCAGTAAAATCCACCACCCGAAGCAGGATTATTGAAATGCCAGGAAACCGTTGTGATACCGCCTCGCTCGTAAGTATCAATTACATTTTTTCTTAAAGTTTCTTTTGCTTTTTTAATTTCTTCTCTTGACCGTCCCGAAAAATCGCTGAAATCTATTCCTACAACTGCAGGATGTGAACCTGTAACCAATTTAACATCCGATTTATTAGGTTCGTTTGACCAGCCGTGTCCGTATTCTAAAGCGTGTTGATGCCCAAATAAGATATGCTCTTTTGAAATACTTTTTAGATTGCGATATAAGTTTTTTGTTTCTCTTGTTGCGCTTTTATCAATTTGTGCAAAAAGAAAATGCCCTGTTATCATAAATAGAGATAACAAGGCATTTGTTTTATTTAAGTTAGTTTTCATGGTTTAAATAGTTAGTTTAAACCCGAAAATTACTATTTAGAAGTAAGGTATTGTAATACGTTTTTTTCAATACGTTGATCAATATTGTCAATATCAGCTTTTACGAATTTTTCTCCTAAGATATTTTCATACAATTCAATATATCTTTCAGAAACAGATTCGATATATTCATCTGACATATCCGGAATCTGCTGTCCTTCCTGCCCCTGAAAACCGTTTTCGATCAGCCAGCGGCGAACAAACTCTTTTGAAAGCTGTTTTTGCTCCTCTCCTTTTTCTTGTCTTTCAGCATATCCATCAGCATAAAAATAACGAGAAGAATCCGGAGTATGAATTTCATCAATTAAAACAATAACACCGTCTTTTGTTTTTCCAAATTCGTATTTAGTATCAACTAAAATTAACCCGCGGGAAGCAGCAATTTCAGTTCCTCTTTGAAATAAAGCACGTGTATATTTTTCTAAAACTAAATAATCTTCTTCAGAAACAATTCCTTTAGACAAAATAGCTTCACGAGATATATCTTCATCATGCGAACCATTATCTGCTTTTGTAGTCGGCGTAATGATTGGTTCTGGAAATTTATCGTTTTCTTTTAAACCTTCGGCCATTGTTACACCGCAAATTTGTTTTCTTCCTGCAGCATATTCACGTGCTGCATGTCCTGAAAGATAACCTCGAATAACCATTTCTACTTTAAAAGGTTCGCATAAATGCCCAACAGCAACGTTTGGATCTGGAGTTGCAATTAACCAGTTTGGAACAATATCCTGAGTTAACTCCATAAATTTTGTTGCAATCTGGTTCAAAATTTGTCCTTTGTACGGAATTCCTTTTGGTAAAACCACATCAAACGCCGAAAGTCTGTCTGTTGCTACCATTACTAAAAGTTCGTCGTTAATATTGTAAACTTCTCTAACTTTTCCTCGGTAAACTGATTTCTGATTCGGGAAATTAAAATTTGTGGTTGTGATTGTATTACTCATTATCTTGTTGTGTTGTTTTTTATGAATGCAAATTTAAAATTATTTCACAGAGTTACATCATCAAAAGAAAGAGATAAAGTAAGAAATGTAAAATATTTCAATTTTAAAGTTTTTGAAATAAAAAATCCCTAAACAATTGTCAGGGATTAATGTTCTAATTGAGATTAAAATCAGCTTGCTGCTAATTCTTTATCTAATATTTTTGAAGCAATATATCTTGCTACGCCGTCTTCGGCATTTGTTTTAATAATTTCTAAATCTGGCAGTGTTTCTTTTAAAACAGCCGGAGCGTTGCCCATAATTAAACCTTTTCCAGATGCTGACAACATTTGAACATCGTTAAAACCATCTCCAAATGAAACGGCTTGTTCTAAAGTGTAACCTTCTTTTTCCAGTACTTGTTCAATTGCAACGGCTTTATCTATAGATTTATCCATAAATTCCAAACAAGTCGGCAGACTGAAAGCATGATGCAGATGTTCTGATGAATTAGCGAGAACGGCATCTTTTAATTTTACTAATTTCTCATGATCGTCACATGAAAAGAAAATTTTAATGGCTCCAAAATCTTCCAGTTTTTTATAGTCAACTAATTCCGGACGGTATTTTAATTCAGCCTGAAAAGAATTAAGTCTTTCATTCCATTTATTGGTCTGCCAAACATTTTCTTTAAATAAAACTACCGTAATTGCCGGATCAATTTCAACATTTAATGCTGCTTTTACTACATCGCTGTCTAAATTAAAAGCAAATAATTCTTCTTTATTTGGCGAATGGATTCTCGCTCCGTTTGAACTTACTAAATATACCGGCACTTCCAGCGTTTCAATAATAGCCATAGCATCAAGATGATGACGGCCTGTTGCAACAACTATAAGGTAATTTTGGTTGTGAAGTTCCTGAAAAATTGATTTGGTGTAATCTGAAATTTTGTGTTGAGGGTTAAGTAAAGTTCCGTCAAGGTCACTCACTACAACTTTTATATTTTTAAGTTTTGTCATATTAATATCAAAGATTTATGATGTGCAAATTTACGGCTTTAAGCTCAGTTGAGCAAAGATTACAAGCCTCGATAGGCATAATTGAGATAAGTTTATTATTTATTTAACTATTTGGTTAAGCATTGCGTAATACACAATTTAAACTTTTATTATTCCAGATTTGTACAGATTTACTGCTTTTTGAATTACTAATTCAATTTGTTCCAAAGGAAGATCTTCCTTAACATCCAGCATCATAATTTTCATTCTGGAACGTTTTTCCTGAATTAGAAAAGATTCTTTGAAATGTTTTCCTTCGACAATACCAATATACGGCTGACCACTTTTTTTGTGAATCCATAAATAGCAGAACATTTTCTCTTTATAACAAAAAAATGGCATTCCGTATTTTAAAACGTGTGTAATATCTTTGTCTTGTTTTAAGATAATATTACGCAAAGCCAGAAATACCTCTTTTATTGGTTCTTCCTGTTTAATGTAAAAATCATCCAGCTGTTTCATTTTCCTGAATTTTATTTAAAAAAATATTCGTTTTACTCATTCTAAAAAAATGAATAAAACGAATATTAATAAATGTTAAAACACATTTTACGATTTACATTTAACATTTCACTAAAAATTGAATTTAGTCGTGATTTTCTATCTGTTTGTAAGCGTCAATTACTTTTTTCACTAATCTGTGGCGCACGATATCTTTATCATCAAGATAGATAATTCCGATGCCTTCTATATCTTTCAGAACCAAAAGAGCTTCTTTTAGACCAGAAATTGTTCTACGCGGTAAATCGACTTGTCCGGGATCACCTGTAATCATAAACTTGGCATTTTTTCCCATACGCGTCAGGAACATTTTCATCTGCGAATGTGTAGTGTTCTGCGCTTCGTCAAGAATTACAAAAGCATTGTCAAGTGTACGCCCGCGCATAAAAGCCAGAGGTGCAATCTGAATAATTCCTTTCAGGATATAATCTTCGAGCTTTTCATTAGGGATCATATCACGCAATGCGTCGTAAAGCGGCTGCATATAAGGATCAAGTTTTTCTTTCATATCTCCCGGTAAAAATCCCAGGTTCTCACCTGCTTCTACAGCCGGCCTTGTTAATATGATTCTTTTTACTTCTTTGTCCTTCAGCATTTTTACTGCCATTGCAACTCCCGTGTACGTTTTTCCTGTTCCGGCTGGTCCAACCGCAAAAACCATATCGTTTTTTTTAATTGTATCTACCAGCAGCTGTTGGTTAGGCGTCATAGCTTTTACTATTTTACCGCCTACACCGTGAACTAATATTTTGTCATGATCGTATGCTTTTTTTTCATCCTGACCATCACTCATTATTACACGTTCAATTACATTATCATCAATGTTGTTGTATCTGGTAAAATGAAGCATAAGCCTCTGAAATCTCTTTTCGAATTCATCTAAAACTTCTTTTTCGCCAAAGGCTTTTAAAGTTGTCCCTCGCGCTACGATTTTAAGCTTTGGGTAGTACTTTTTTATTATTTCAAGATGAGAATCCTGCGCGCCCCAAAAGTCTTTTGGAGCGATGTCTACTAGCTCAATAATTCTTTCGTTCAAATGAGTAATTTTAAATTAAAAATAAATTTGTTTTTTAAATCTATTGCTGTCGGGTTCTTTAAGTCGCAGTTATCGCCAATTTGCAGTTTTTATTATTATCAAAAAAGTACTTAAAATTTTCTTTAAAATCAACTTTTTATTAAAAGACTGAAAACTGAAACTGCTAACTGTGACTACTATATACGTTTACTATAATTTTATCGCAATTTGTCTTTTCTTTCTTTCAATTTGCATTTACTATTACTAGCTTTGCATTTCTCAAATTTAATAAAAATTCGAGTTAAATACTATCAATAGTTATAAACAAAATGATGTCAATAATTACCCTTACTACTGATTACGGCTTAAAAGACCACTTTGTTGGTTCGCTGAAGGGTAAAATCATTTCTGAACTTCCAGATGCAAGAATTATTGATATTTCACACGACATTGATCCATTCAACACTGCCGAAGCCAGTTACGTAATTGGAGCATCTTATTTGAGCTTCCCAAAAGGTACTGTTCACTTAATAGGTGTTGATATCGAACGCAATAAAGAGAACCAGCATATTGCCATGCAGTGGAACGATCATTTCTTTATTTGTGCCGATAACGGAATCTTAAGTATGCTTACGCAGAAGATTGTACCGCAAAAGATTGTTGAAATTAATATTCATGATCGTTTCCCGGCTGAATTCAGCGATTTGGATATTTTTATTCAAGTGGCCTGTCATATTGCAAAAGGCGGTTTGCTGAATGTTATTGGCAAAGAAATCCCAACTGTTAAAGAAGTAACCGAATTACAAGCTGTTGTTGCTGCCGATGGAAATTCACTAAAAGGTTACGTTATTTATATTGATCATTTTGGAAACGTAGTTACGAATATATCAAAACAACAGTTTTTAGAAGTAGCAAAAGGGCGTCCGTATGAAATTGTAATGAAGCCAAAAAGCATTAAAACGATTCTGCCTAATTATTCGGCAATTGCAACTTCAGACAAATATCCTATCAAAACCTATGAAGGCGAAAAACTGGCCATATTTAATGAAGCCGGATTCCTTGAAATTGCCATTTTTAGAAGCAATCCTTCAAAAGTTGGTTCTGCAAATAGTCTGCTTGGCTTGAATTATCGCGATGTAATTACGATTAAGTTTTCATAAAAAATAGATTTCAGATTTAATAGCTCGCAGATTTTGCTGATTGAACAGATTTATACTGATAACATTCATATTTTGTCAATCGCGAGAATTTCTACAAAGATTTGTCTTTGCGAGGAACGAAGCAATCTCATTAACTTAAGCAATTAGAGATCTTTTATTAGTGCGGCTGCTTCGTTCGTCGCAATAACAATATTACCGAAAAACTATATTTATAATATTTTATTTTTTCTTAAAAAGAACAATCAATTTTGGTATTTTTGCGCACCAGAAATGCTTTTAGACTTCAACAAATCTAAAGCAGCAATTTAAAATCTAAAATTGAACACATGTTTGTTAGAATAGTAAAAATGAGTTTTCATGAAGAAAAAATTCCTGATTTTTTGGAAAATTTTGAATCTGTGAAAGATAAAATACGAAATGCAGACGGAAATCGTTTTTTAGAATTGTATCAGGATAAAAATGACAAATGTATTTTCTTTACCTATAGTTATTGGGAAACTGAAGCTGATTTAGAAAATTACAGACAATCTGAACTGTTTAATACAGTTTGGGATTTTACAAAAAAGTTATTCAATGCAAAACCAGAAGCCTGGAGCGTAGATAAATTAGTTAGTTTAAATTAAAACAATATTTAACCGCAAAGAACGCAAGTTTTTTTTAAAGCTTTGCAAAAACGCAAAGTTCGCAAAGCTTTGAGCAGAAACTTTGCGAACTTTGCGTCATCCTTTGCGTTCTTTGCGGTTAAAAAAAAAACACAAAGCACAACGTGAGGCTTGAAACAAAAAACAAATACACGATTAAACAAATAAACGAATAAACGTTATACATGAAATCAATCATTTTAAGAGAAATAAAATCTTTTTTTGGCTCTCCTATCGGCTACTTGGTCATTGCGATTTTTTTAATCAGCAACGGGCTGTTTTTATGGGTATTTGAGGGTGATTACAATATATTGAATACAGGTTATGCAGATTTGACTCCGTTTTTCACTTTAACACCTTGGATTTTAATTTTCCTGATTCCGGCCGTTACAATGAGAAGTTTCTCTGATGAAAGAAAACAAGGAACACTGGAATTGCTTTTAACCAAACCATTATCTATCTGGCAGATTGTAAACGGAAAATTTCTAGGATCATTTTTCCTTATCATTTTAGCCATAATTCCAACCTTTATTTACGTAAAAGTAATTTCTAGTTTAGGTTCTCCGGAAGGAAATATCGATATGGGAAGCACAATTGGTTCTTATTTCGGATTGCTGTTTTTAATTGCTTCTTATTCTGCAATTGGAATCTTTACTTCTACTCTATCAGAAAATCAAATCGTTGCCTTTATTATTGCCGTATTTTTATGCTTTTTGTTTTATTTTGGTTTCGAAGGACTGGCTTCATTAGTTCCGGGACAATCGAATATCATTTCGGCATTTGGAATGCAGGATCATTTTAAAAGTATGAGCCGAGGCGTTATTGATACCCGCGATGTAATTTACTTTTTAAGTATCAGCGTTTTGTTTTTATCTTTTACCGTTTATCAATTAAAATCTTTTAAAGCGTAATGAAAGCATCTAATAAATTAAATCTTAAAACATTAGGCATTACAATTTTTATTTTAATTGTTTTAAATGTACTCGGAAGCTTATTTTTTCATCGTTTCGATTTGACCAAAGACAAACGATATACTTTATCTGAAACTTCTTTAAAAATTGTAAAACAGGTTAAAAATCCGTTGTCAATTAAAATTTATATGCAGGGAGAACTTCCTGCAGACTTTAGACGTTTACAGCAGGAAACCAAACAATTATTAGAAGAATTTCAGGCTTACAACAATAATATTGTTTTTGAATTCGTAAACCCAATGGAAAACGAAGACGAAAGCATGGAAATGGTAAAATCACTTTACCAAAAAGGGCTTACTCCTGTAAATATAACAGTTGACGATAAAGGAAAACAATCGCAGGCAATGGTTTTTCCGTGGGCAATTGCGGTTTATAACAACAAAGAAGTTAATATTCCTTTGTTAAAAAACATTATGGGAGCTTCTACTACTCAAAAAGTAATAGGATCTATTCAGCATTTAGAATATTCAATCGCTGATGCGATTAATAAAATTACGAAAGACAGACAAAAGAAAGTTGCCATCATAAAAGGAAATGGTGAATTGTCTGAAATTCATATTGGTAAATTATTAAGACAAATCAAAGAGAGTTATTACATTGGCCCTTTTACGCTGGATTCTGTTGCTAAAGATCCAAACGGAACTTTAGATGCCCTTAAAAAATATGATCTAGCAATTATTTCTAAGCCAACAGAAACTTTCTCTGACGAAGAAAAACAAGTTCTGGACCAATTTATCATGAACGGCGGAAAAACATTATGGCTGATCGATCAGGTTGCTGCAGATATGGACAGCTTATATAATGATGCCGGAGCAACTCTTGCTTATCCAAGAGATTTGAATTTAAATGATATGTTCTTCAAATACGGTTTCAGAATTAATCCTGATTTGGTTAAAGACGAAAACGGAAGTCCAATAAAACTGGCAACCGGAGAACAAGGAAGCGCAACACAATATCAGGATTTTATATGGAAATTTGCACCTCAGGTTTATCCAACAAGCCAGCATCCTATCGTAAAAAATCTGGGCGGCATTAAATTCGATTTTGCAAGTCCAATTGATACTTTGAAAAACGGAATTAAAAAGACGGTTTTATTACAATCGTCTCAATATTCAAAACAAATTGGAACACCTTCAGAAATTAATCTGAACATGGTAACCGAAGAAACGTCTCCTAAGGATTATCTGAATAAAGGAAATCTGGTTCTTTCCGTTTTATTAGAAGGAAGTTTTAATTCGGTTTTTGAAAATCGTGTACTGCCTTTTAAAGAAAGTTCGTTTCTGCCAAAAGGAAAACCAACTAAGATGATTGTCGTTGCCGATGGAGATATAGCCAGAAACCAATTAGACAAAAACATGATGCCTGTTGAGCTTGGTTACGATCAAAGAACAGGGAATCTTTATGATAATAAAGATTTTATGATGAACTGTGTAAATTATCTTCTTGACGATACAGGACTTATTAACATTAGAAGCAAAGATGTCGAACTGCCGTTATTGGATAAAGAAAAAGTTTACGAAAATTACACCACAACGCAATTCATAACTATCGGGCTTCCAATCCTTATTTTATTGGTTTTCGGATTGGTATTTACCTTTATCAGAAAAAGAAAGTACAGTAAATAGATGTTAATAAAAAAATTGCGAAACTAAGAATGTTTACGATATATTTGTAAAACCTTACTTAGTTACAGAAAAACTGAGAAAAAGAGCAAAAAATAAAACAAAAGACGATGAAATTTATAGTATCGAGTTCGTACTTATTAAAACAATTACAAGTATTAGGAAGCGTTATTAACAGTAATAATACACTTCCTATTTTAGATAACTTTTTATTTGAACTAGACAATAATGAGTTGACAGTTTCGGCTTCAGACCTTGAAACTACAATGTCTGCTACATTATCAATCGATTCTACAAGTAAAGGAAGTGTTGCTGTACCGGCAAAACTTTTACTTGAAATTTTAAAGACATTTCCAGAGCAGCCTTTAACTTTTACAGTTGAAGACAATAATACAGTTGAAATCAGCTCTAATTCAGGAAAATATGCATTAGCGTATGCTGCCGGAGAAGAATTTCCTAAGTCTGTAAATCTGGAAGACCCATCTGTAACTTTAGTTCCTGCTGATGTATTGGCAACTGCGGTAAGTAAAACCATTTTTGCTGCCGGAAACGATGATTTACGTCCTGTTATGTCTGGGGTTTTCTTCCAGTTTTCTCCAGAAGGTTTAACTTTTGTTGCTACAGATGCTCATAAATTAGTAAAATATGCACGTGCAGATGTAAAAGCATCTCAGGTTGCTGATTTTATTATGCCAAAGAAACCTTTAAATATCTTAAAAAGTATTTTAGGAAGTTCTGATGCTGAAGTAAAAATTGAATACAACGATTCAAATGCGACTTTCTCATTTGACAATTATATCTTAATGTGTCGTTTAATCGATGGAAAATACCCTAATTATGAAGCGGTAATTCCAAAAGAAAATCCAAACAAATTATTAATCGATCGTTCTTTATTTTTAAGTTCTGTTCGTCGTGTTGCGATTTTCTCAAACAAAACTACACACCAAATTCGTTTAAAAATTGCAGGAGCTGAATTAAATGTTTCTGCTGAAGATATCGATTACTCAAACAAAGCAGAGGAAAGACTAACTTGTGATTATCAAGGTGATGATCTTCAAATTGGTTTTAACTCTCGTTTCTTAATCGAAATGCTGACAAACCTTCAATCTGATGTGATTATGTTAGAGATGTCATTACCTAACAGAGCCGGGATTTTAACGCCTGCTGATGGTTTAGAAGAAGGTGAAACAGTAACAATGTTGGTAATGCCCGTAATGTTAAATAGTTAACATTAAAGTTTCTTTATGTTACAGGGATTTTTTTTAATTTGAAATTAAAGACATATCATTGTAAAAAAAAATATCGCTATTAACCAACCATTTTTTATACCTAGAAACCGCAATTCTTTTTTGAGAGTTGCGGTTTTTTAGTTTTAGTCATTGCGAGGAACCAAGCAATCTCAACTGCAGAGTTTACACTGCATAAACTTTGTGTCTTTTTTTTACCGCAAAGCACGCAAGTTTTTTTACTATGCAGGATTTATAAATAATGTAAAGTTCGCAAAGCTTTGTATAAAACTTTGTGAACTTTGCGTAAACCTTGCGCTCTTTGCGGTTAAATTTGACAACAAACCTGAAACTTCAAACCTGAAACAAGTTACCAGTCTTTTTTAATCCTTCTTCTTTTTAAATCCTAAATAATAATTCATTCCAAAACCTAAAGTTCTACTGTCGTATCTTGTTTGTGTTCTGTCTGCTTCAGTTAAAGCTTTTCCCATATTTACTCCTGTATAATATAGATTGACCGCCAATGAATCATAATTGTTATCTGAAAGAATAATGTCTACTCCAATTCCTATTCCTATAGATTGCTGCCATTCGGTTACAATTTTCTTTTCAGTTTTTGACAGAGACGGATTATTCTGGTTGATTAAAGTATAATTTTCCTGAGCTTCAATTCTTGATATATTATAAATTGGCAGAATTTGAAGAAGCGCATCTCCTGCACTATACTCACCACAGG
Source organism: Flavobacterium sp. 22659 (assembly GCF_052044235.1). Taxonomy (NCBI): domain Bacteria; kingdom Pseudomonadati; phylum Bacteroidota; class Flavobacteriia; order Flavobacteriales; family Flavobacteriaceae; genus Flavobacterium; species Flavobacterium sp. 22659. The sequence goes on along the minus strand of NZ_JBQEMU010000031.1, from coordinate 40,169 downwards.
AAAGACATATTTTAGGTGTAAAACCAAAATTTAAAGCACCTGCACTCAATTGTGATGTGCTTATAATATTTCCCGCTGCATCTGGTTTATTATAATCTTCAAGACTACCGTAATAATAAGTTGTCGTAAATTCAGGTTTCAAAAATTTAAAAGCTCTGACTTCAATCCCTAATCCGCCCTGAAAATAAGTATTCCCTTTAAATTCAGTATTTCGATAAAGTGATAAATCAATTAAACCTCTTATTTGGGCATTTAAACCGGCTGATAACAAAATCAATAAAAAACAGAGTAAGTTTTTCTTCATAAAATAATTAAGTAACTGGTTATTTTTTACACTAAAATACTTTCTTTTTATATACAAAAATGAATTTCGTTTACTATTATTTACAGCCAACAAAATCTTAAACTTCAGGCCTTAAATAAATTTTTCTGTATTTTTGTAAAATGAAAATAGAAATTTGGTCGGACATCATGTGTCCGTTTTGTTATATCGGAAAAAGGCAATTGGAAACGGCCTTAGAACAGTTTCCAGATAACGACTTTGAAATTGACTGGAAAAGTTTTCAGCTTGATCCAACTATTACGCCTGAGCCGGGAAAAGACGTTTATACGTATTTAGCGGAACGAAAAGGAATGACAGTCGAGCAATCTAAAGAAATGCACAAAGGTGTCGCAGAACGCGCTAAAAGCGTTGGTTTAGAGTATAACTTTGACAAAGCAGTTATTTCAAATTCTTTAGAAGCACATAGAATTATCCAATTGGCTAAAACTAAAAATTTAGGCGACGAAATCGAAGAAATTTTCTTTAAAGCTTATTTTACAGAAGGAAGGGCTTTAAACGACGGCCCGACTTTAATTGAATTAGCTGAAAAAGCCGGATTAGATAAAAATGATGTTTTAGAAGTATTAAAAAGCGATAATTTGTATCTAAAAGAAGTTGAACACGATATTGAAGAAGCACAGCAAATTGGCGTGCAGGGTGTTCCTTTCTTTGTTTTTGACCGAAAATATGCTGTTTCTGGTGCTCAGCCGGTTGAAGCTTTTGTACAAACAATAAAAGAAGGTTTAAAATAAGATTTCAATTATAAAAAAACGGATGAGCAATTTACTCATCCGTTTTTTTATAGTTTAATCGCAAAGAAAACTTACCGCTCCCAATAAAGCTGCAATTTCATTATCAGTAGAAATTGAAACTGCTGTTTCTAAATTAAATTCTTTTATTTTTTTATTGAATAATGGAAGGAATAATTCGCTTGCGTTGGCTATTTTACCGCCAATAATGATATGATCTGCTGCAAAATTCTTTATCCACGGAATAACAACTTCTGCTAAATCTTCTCCCATTTTTTCAAAAGCTTTTATAGCCATTTGATCTCCTTGCAAGGCTAAATTATAAAGTTCCAGAGCATTGTTGAGATCAATATTCGTTAAAGATTTATAATCAGCTAAAAGACCTCGTGCTGAAACATAATCTTCTGCAATACCTTTTTTGTAAGGCAGATTATAAATTTCACCGTCGGCAGGAACAGAACTGCCTGAGTTAATCGAAACACCTTTATCAATAAAACAAGCACCAAGTCCGGTTCCTAGAGTAACTGCCATAACTTTTTTAGAAAGGTTTTCCTGTTGTTTAAAAACTTCACCTTTTCCAAAACAAACGGCATCATTTTCAAAAAGAACAGGGAAATTTTCAGGAAAGTTTAGACTTTTTAGAAGCAGTTCCCGCACATTCAATCCGTAAAAATGTTCATATTTAGATTGATCTTTAATCCAGCAGATTCCTTTTTCGTAATCAAAAGGCCCAGGCATACAAACCGCTATTCCAGTTATATTTTCAACTTTTGAGTTTTCAATTGCAGTATCAATCACTCTTTTCCAAATATCCATTACCTGATTTACAGGCAAATTAGAATCGAATGATTCTTTATAAATTGAAGCATCAACAATTTTCATTTCTGTTTTATTGATAACTCCAGCTGTAATATGTGTTCCGCCTATATCTAGCCCAATGGCGTATGATGTATTCATTTTTCCTTATTTTGCTTAGTACTAGATATTTTTGTCTTTTAAAATTTGAGGATAATGAATGCTTGTATGTACAATCATTTCTCCAAAAAGTGTATTGGCCCACGCAAACCATTTACGGGTAAATTTATTCACGTCGTCTTTATGGAATGATTCGTGCATAAATCCTGTATCTGCATTGGTTTTAATTAAATTACTGATACAAGCTTTTATTTCTTTCTCGTCTACGCTTGTAATGGCTCTCAAAACAATACTCATAGGCCAGATTGTATCGACCCCGGTATGCGGACCGCCAATACCTTCTCCTGCTTTTCCTTTGTAGAAAAACGGATTGTTTTCTGAAAGCACCACTTTTCGTGTATTTAAGTATAAAGGATCATTTGGAGCAATTGCGCCTAAATAAGGTAATGATAATAGAGACGGTACATTAGCATCATCCATCATGTGGAAACTGCCATATCCGTTTACTTCAAAAGCAATAATTTTCCCGAATTTTGGATGATTGATAATTCCGTGTTCATTAAGCCCTTTTTGAACTTCATCTCTTAATTTTGTGGCTTTTGCAACTAGATCATTGTCTTTTAAAGCCGGTAACGAGAAAATTTCGATTAAATAACCTAGTATTTCAATCGCAAACATATTACTCGGGATCAAATAACCAAACAAAGTAGAATCGTCGCTTGGTCTGAAAGTCGAAACAATTAATCCGCAAGGTTTTACAGGATAACCGTAACCGCCTAACGGAACTCCATCTGTTGCCCAAGCCGTCTGACGCTGAAAACTATACGGTCCGCCTTTGCCGTCCATTCGCTGCTGCTCTTTAAAAGTCTGAAGAATTAAAAGCATGGCTTCTTTCCATTTGGCATCAAATAAACTGATATCTCCTGTTTCCTTCCAATATCCGTGTGCTAATCGAACGGGATAACACAAACTGTCAATTTCCCATTTTCTTTCATGAATTCCGGGCTGCATTTTAGTAAGGTCATTTTTCCATTCGCTTTCCTTCGTAAAATCTTTATAAAAAGCATTCGCATACGGATCTAGCAGAATACATTTCACCTGACGATTGATTACTCCTTTTACCAGTTCTGCCAGTTTTGGATCTTCTTTTACAAACGGAATATACGGCCATATCTGCGCTGTACTGTCTCTAAGCCACATGGCATCAATATCTCCCGTAATCACATACGTGTCTGGTTTTCCGTCAATAATTTCAAAATCGACTGTTGTGTCTAGTGTATTTGGAAAACAATTTTCAAATATCCATGCTAATTCTGGATTGGCGATTTGTTTTTTAACACGTACGATTGCAGCTTCAATTGCCTTACTTGTAAATTTTCTTTCGGCAACAGGTGGTCTTTTAGAAACAAAATCTTTTAGCGGAAACTGAAAAGTATCTGAATTAAATCCAAAAGCTTCTGTTTGAATTGCTAATAAACCTGCTGAAAAAATGCCTGCGTTTTTTATAAATTTTCTACGTGACTGCATATATATTTTTATTTTGAAGTTGAATAAGAATATGGAAACGATTCTTTTGTTGTGCCTCTTTTTAAATTAGGAGAACTTGTCATATCAAAATTTAATTCTCCTCCTTTTAATACATCAAAATGATTGATATAATTTTTAGAATAAAGAGTATTATCCCATTTTAATTCGTTTACATATCTGCTGGTTTCTGAATTATCAGGTGCGCTAATAATAAGCTGTTTTCCGTTTTCTAACTGCAAAGTTGTTTTCTTAAACAAAGGCGCTCCCAAAACATATTCTTCTGTTCCCGGGCAAACCGGATAAAATCCCATTGCTGAAAATATATACCAGGCAGAAGTCTGCCCGTTATCTTCATCTCCGCAATAACCGTCTGGAGTTGGTTTATATAAACGATTCATTACTTCTCTTGACCAATATTGTGTTTTCCAAGGTTCGCCTGCATAATTGTATAAATAAATCATGTGCTGAATTGGCTGGTTTCCGTGAGCGTATTGTCCCATATTCATAATCTGCATTTCGCGGATTTCATGAATTACAGAGCCATAATAACTATCATCAAAAACCGGAGGAGTTGTAAAAACAGCATCTAATTTTGCTGTGAAATTTTTCTCTCCGCCCATTAAATCAATCAAACCCTGAATATCATGAAAAACACTCCAGCTGTAATGCCAGCTGTTTCCCTCGGTAAAAGCATCTCCCCATTTAAACGGATTAAAATTAGGCGGAAAACTGCCGTCTTTATTACGTCCACTCATTAATCCGATAGAAGGATTGTAAAGGTTTTTATAATTCATCATTCGCTTTTCAAGCAGATTGATTTCTTTTTTGGGACGATCTAAGGCTTTGGCTAATTTCCAAATCGTAAAATCATCATAAGCATATTCCAGTGTTCTCGCTGCATTTTCGTTGATCTTCACATCATACGGAACATATCCTAAAGAGTTGTAATACTGAACACCTTTTCTGCCTACAGCATCCATTGGCCCTTCATTATTGGCTCCGTGAAGTAAAGCTTCGTACAAAGTATTGATATCATAACCGCGTAATCCTTTCATATAAGCATCAGAAACTACAGAGGCAGAATTATTTCCTACCATTACATTTCTAAAACCCGGACTTGACCATTCTGGCAGAAATCCGCCTTCTTTGTAATCGTTTATTAATCCTTCCTGCATTTCTTTATTGATAGAAGGATAAACCAGATTTAACAAAGGATATAAGGCACGGAAAGTATCCCAAAATCCGGTTCCTGCATACATATAACCCGGCAGAACTTTTCCGTTATACGGACTGTAATGTACTATATCGCCGTCTTTATTGATTTCATATTGTTTTTGAGGAAAACAAACTGTGCGGTACAAACAAGAATAAAAGGTTTTTAACTGCTCTTCATTTGTATCTTCTACTGTAATTTTTCCTAAAACTTTGTTCCATTCATTTTTAGACTGAGCCACAGTTTCTTCGAATGAAGCAGTTCCCAATTCATTTTTTAAATTTAATTCTGCTTGTTCAAAACTGATAAAAGACGATGCAATTTTTACATTTACTTTTTCTCCTTTTTTAGTTTTAAAACTTACCACAGCACCAGCATGACTGGCTGTGAGTTCTAATTTACCTTTTTCTAAAGTTTTATCATTAAAGGTTGAATTTACCGCAAACGGCTTATCAAAATAAAGTACAAAATAGTTTTTGAAATTATCCGGAACACCGCCGCTGTTACGAGTTGTATAACCAATAATTTTATTTTCAGAAGGTATAATTTTTATGTAAGATCCTTTATTAAAAGCATCCACTACAATTGACGAATGTTCATTTTCAGGAAATGTAATTTGAAAATGCGCAGCTCTTTCTGTTGTTGTAATTTCGGTTGTAACATCATAATCTGCGAGATAAACGCTGTAATAATAGGGTTTTGAAACTTCTGCTTTATGACTAAACCAGCTCGCACGTTCGTCTTCAGCAAAAACCAATTTACCCGTAACCGGCATAATCGAAAACTGACCGTAATCGTTCATCCACGGTGAAGGCTGATGTGTCTGCTTAAATCCTCTGATTTTTTCTGCTGTATAAGTATACGCCCATCCGTCGCCCATTTTTCCGGTTTGCGGCGTCCAGAAATTCATTCCCCACGGCCTGCAGATTGCGGGATATGTATTTCCGTTTGAAAGATTATGCAAAGATTGTGTTCCCATTAACGGGTTTACATATTCTACTGGTTCTTTAACTTGTGCATTTACAGAAATGCAATAGTATATTAATCCAAAAAAAATTAAACTCTTTATTTTCATAGTTTTTACTTTTTTATGCTATACGCTTTAAGCTTTAAAACTGAACTTTAATTTTATACCTATGAGGTTTTAAAAACCTTGCAGGAAACTGAATGGTCTTAGTTCTTAAATCTAAAATCTACACTCTAAAATCTAAAATCAATTAGGTCTATCCACTTTCTTAACTCCAAATGTCGTTGACGGTTTGCTTCCCATATACAATTTCAGCTCTCCGCCTTTTACAATCATTTCTTGCGTGATATATGATTTTGTGTAAGGCTTTCCGTTATATTCTGCTTTTTGAATGTACATATTTGAAGCGCTGTTATTAACCGCATTTATCGTAAATGAAATATCTTTTTTATGATGAATTACAGCAGTATTTACCAGCGGACTTCCCAAAACATAAATGCCGTTTGCCGGATTAACCGAATAGAATCCCATAGAAGATAAAATATACCAAGCCGACATTTGCCCTAAATCTTCATTACCACACAATCCGTCTGGTTTTGTTGAGTAGAATTTCTCGTCGATTTCTCGAATTAATTTTGCTGTTTTCCACGGTTGTCCTGCATAAGCATATAAATACGGAATATGATGATTTGGCTCGTTTCCGTGAGCGTACTGCCCTATTAAACCGCTGATATCTGGTGAAACGTCTTCACCTTCTACTTTATCAGTCAGCAGGAAAAGTGAATCCAGTTTGGCGATAAATTTATCTTCGCTTCCAAATAAATCGATTAAACCATACGGATCCTGCGGCACCAGCCAGGTGTACTGCCACGCATTTCCTTCAACATAATCGTCTTTACGATGCGCTGATGAAAGCGGATTAAATGGCGTTCTCCAATTTCCATTTGTTAATTTACCACGCATAAAAGTGGTTTCCTTATCAAAATACAGTTTGTATAAATTGGCTCTTTTCGTGAAATAATTATAATCGTCTGTTTTGTTTAAAGATTTAGCCATCAAAGCAATACAGTAATCATCGATTGCATATTCTAAAGCATTTCCAACAGATTCTAATAGTTTATCAGCAGGAATATATTCGAGTTTTTGAACGTAATCCATTCCCTCACGCGTCTGCATTGCCGTTTTTTTAATAGCTTCGTAAGCTAAGCTGACATCATAATCACGATATCCTTTTAAGTAAGCATCGACAATAACGGCTATAGAATGATTTCCGTTCATGGTATTGGTTTCGTTGCCCATTAAATGCCAAACCGGTAATCTGCCTTGCTGCTGATAAATCGCTAAAAACGATTTTACAATATGATTGATTTTTTCAGGCTGCGTAATCGTGTACAATGGATGCAGTCCGCGGTAAGTATCCCAAAGCGAAAAAGTAGTGTAATTGGTAAAATTGGCTTTTTCGTAGACTTTTTTATCTGTTCCAAGATAATCTCCGTTCGCATCATTAAAAATAGAAGGTGCAAACATGGTGTGATACAATGAAGTATAGAAAACTTTCATTGTTTTATCGTCTGCTTTTATCTGAACTTTATTAAGCTCTTTGTTCCATTTTGAATCTGCTAATTTTACGACAGCTTCAAAATCCCAATTCGGAATTTCTGCTTTTATATTGGCAGATGCATTTTCGGCACTTACTGGAGAAATTCCCACTTTTACCAGAATCTGTTTGTTTTTTAAGGTTTTAAAATCTAAAACCGCTTTTATTTTTAAGCCTTCGCCCTCTGTTCCTTTTACCACCGCTGTGCTGTCATAAACCTTTATGTTTGTAATGGGCTCAGAGAATTCCATTGCAAAATAAATACGCTGATCTGCTGCCCAACCTGCCGAATAACGGTAACCTTCTATTTTGGTTTCACTTATTTTTTTAATGAACGTTTTTACGGGTCTGTCCCAGCCAATTCCGTCGGCTAGATCAATTAAAATATGCGAATCGTTTGTGTTTTCAAAAGTATATTTATGAAAACCGACTCTTTCGCTGGCTGTTAATTCGGCTTTGATTTTATATTTATCCAATAAAACACTATAATATCCTGGTTTTACGACTTCGTTTTTATGAGAGAAATACGAACCGTAACCGTTTACCATATCTTCTTTTGTTCCTTTGGTTAAACCGACTTTTCCGCTGACAGGAAGCACCAAAATATCATTTAAATCTCCAATTCCGGTTCCGCTTAAATGCGTGTGTGTGAAGCCCAAAATTGTATTACTGGCATAATTATACCCGCTGCACCAATCCCAGCCTTCAAAAATATTTACAGGTCCAAGCTGTACGGCTCCAAAAGGAACATTTGCTCCCACAAATACGTGGCCATGTCCAGCCGAACCAATAAGCGGATCGACATATTTCGTATAATTTACATCTGCTTGTTTTGCCTTTTTTTGCTGTGAAACTGCTGGATTGACAAAAAGTAAACTTAAAGCCAGGAAACCACTAAATACTATTTTCATATATTTTTATTTTTGATTGCGCATTGTTTAGCCCGCTGATGAAACGGATTAAACTGATTGACGCTGACGTTTTTTAATTTCTACAGATAGACTAAACTGTTTAAAAAAACTTTGCCCCTTTGTCTCTTTGAACCTTTGTAACTTTATTTATACTTTTCCAAAACCTCAAACAAAGAATAAATCTTAATCTCTGGCTTCGTTATTTTCCCTTCAAACGAAATTGTTTTTTCTTCTCCTGCTTTTTGATCAAAATAATTATCGCTCCATTTTCCATTATATCCTTTCATAGAGATGTAAACGTATTTTGCCATTTTTTGAGCTTTTATAATTACGTTATTTCCTTTTATTTCCCAGCTGATTTTTGGATCTTCTAAAGATAAATCTCTTGGGCGTATAAAATCAGTTTCTGGTTTTATATCGTCTCTGTACGCTTCTCGTATGGCATACCACGAAGCTCGTGGTTCGCGGTTATAATAATCTGTAATACTCCAGCTTGCTGTTGGCCAGCAGTCGTTTAACTGCCAGATTAAAGTTCCCATATTGTAAGGCGCTTTAGAACGATGTGTGCCTGCGATATTTTTAACAGAATAGTATTGAAGACATTGCGTTAAATAGGTATAATCTTCTAAACTTATGTTTTTTATTTTAGCCGAATCAATAAAATACCTGTTTAAATAGGAATCCAGCTTTTCAAATCCTTTTCCTGATTTTTGATGCGCCAATACTATATCCGAATATAAATAGCGGTCTTCAGGCAGGGTAAATGCTTCTACAGACGAATAATTTGGCATCGACAGCATTCCGTATTCGCTCACAAATCGTCCCGTTTTTTTCTGTACCGCTTCAATATCTTCCAATCCCCACCAGATTCCCCAATAATGGCTGTCTCCTTCGGTTACACTTTTTGGTTTTGACCAATGGTATAATGGCGAAGAGCTTAAATACGGACGTTTACCATCGACTTCTTTAACCCATTTCGGAATACTGTCATGAAATAAACGTGTGTAATCTTTCCACAAACGAATGGAATCCTGCTTTGAAATTTTGAAATTTTTCATCCAGCCCCAGTTTTTAAAGGCTTCATCAGATTCGTTGTTGCCACACCATAAAACGATGCTTGGATGATGACGCAGTCTTTTTACCTGATATTGAACCTCTTTTTTTACATTATCAAAAAAAGCATCGTCTCCGGGAACCATAGTACCTGCAAACATAAAATCCTGCCAGACATTTATGCCGTATTTATCGCATAAATCATAGAAATAATCGTCTTCATAAATACCGCCGCCCCAAACGCGAAGCATATTCATATTGGCTTCTTTGGCAGATAAAACTATTTTTTCATATTCTTTTTTAGATACTCTTGAAAGAAAAGCATCTGATGGAATATAATTAGCTCCTTTCATATAAACCGGCTTTCCGTCAATTTTAAAATAAAACGAACTGCCAAGACTGTCTTTGTCTTGTATTAATTCGATTTTTCGATTTAAAACATACGGTTTCTCAGGTTCTTTTTCATCATAAGCTTCAAATCTTGGTGTTTTCCATATGCCGCAGGTTGTGAATTTTGGTCCCCAATCCCAGCCAAAATGGTATTGTGCTTTGCGTACATAAGCACGCGGATTGTCTGGTATTACAAACGGATAATCTTTTTTTGCCAGTGAATCGACCACATTTTGTGCCGATTGAAATACGATTCGTAAATCATTATTTCCTGATTTCAAGACTTTTTTTACATCAACCCGCCATTGACGAAACATATTATTGGCTTTTAAAACCAGCTGATTGTTTACATAAACAGCTGCATAAGTATCCAATCCGTCAAAAACTAATTCTGTATTTTTCTTTTTCAGCATATTTGCCGTAACCTGAAAAGCAGTTTTGTATTCCCAGTTTTTACGTTCGATCCACTGCAGTTTTTTTTCATTATCTCTGTAAAATGGGTCTGGTATTAATTTGCTGTTTAGCAAATCGGTATGGATTTCTCCCGGAACGCTGGCTGAATACCATTTTTGTGTTTTTTCTTCACGATACGTCCAATTGTTTTTTAAGTCAATTTTCTGTGCAAAGGCAATTGATGTAAAACCTGCCAGACAAAAGGACATTATACAATGAAGTTTATTTTGATAATTCATTTTACTGAGTAATATATTAATACCTTCTAAAATTAGTAAAAAGGTAAGTAATTCGGACTATTGGCAGTTTAGAGAAGGAAAAGGACGCACTAAATCATTCCTTCTCTTTAGAATTTATTTTTCGTTATTAACTCAAAATACAACTAGAAATATCTTCTTTACCACTGCCTTAGGTTTTATTTTGGTTTTGATTTGGATCATTTTAAATTCAAATAATTGAAATAAACTTTAAATACAGCATTTTGATTTTTTTTAAAATGCAGAAAATAAATCCATCTTTTTCAGCAGAAACTGTATTGGTTTTATGCGAAAAAAAGGTATTTGAAACTGCAAAATAAGGGTTCAATTGCTTTTTAAGGTCATTTAATTAAATGATTTAAAAATAAGCCGGGCATGCTCAGTACCCGACTTATCTTAACTAACCAACCAAATTTAAAAATTATTTATCCCACCAGATTCTTGTGGTCATTAAATCTAAACCTTGACGTTGAATTGCTTCTTTATAATTAGCCTCATTTGTAATAAGTTCTGACTGATCATAAATTAACCTTCTAGGAATTGTTCCTTTTGTATCACCAGTTGGATCATTAACAGGAACTAATACAGGATAACCTGTTCTTCTGTATTCTGAGAAAGCTTCAAAACCATTGAATAACAATACGATCCATTTTTGAGTAATAATTTGTTCTATTTTTTCTGCTTCTGTTCCTGCAGTTTTAAACGGATAAGTTGTGATATAGGTGTTGTATTCTGCCGGCGTAACAGCAGGTACTTTATCTCCAAAAATGGTTAAAATATTCATTGCCGCTCTTACCCCATTATCATAATAAGTCTGAGCCGATCCGCCAACACTCCATCCTTTTACAGATGCTTCTGCCAATAAAAACTGAACTTCTGCATACGACATGATTAAAGTTGGTGCATCATAACGCAATACTGTAGAAGTATTTGGGTCTGAGAAAAGTTTTTTATCTCCTCCCGGAAATTCTTTTGCATCATTTGCCAAACCTTGCTGACTTGCCGGATTATTATCTCCTGTTGCCTCAAGTTTTGCATAAATTCTTAAACGAGGATCGTTTGTGTTTTTCAATAAATCGATAAATGTTTTACTGAATTTAATATTAGATTCTCCTCCATTTAAATCATTTCTTACCCAAGCCGAAGTAATTGGATTGGTTTTAACTCCCGGAGGCCCTGCATCATGCTGTAAAACAAGACTGTCATCATTTGATGTAAAAACACCTTTTGAATATGCTTTTTCTACAAATTCTTTTGCTTTTGCAGGATTAACTTTAGACAAACGCATTGCTACTCGCAACATTAAAGAGTTTGCCAATTTTTTCCATCTTGCAACATCACTTTGATAATACAAATCGGCATTGCCAACAAATGGTTTTGTCGCATCAAGAGCTGTTCCGGCTTCGTCCAATTCTTTTAAAAGATCATTGTAGATCGCTTCCTGTGTATCATACTTAGGAGAAAATACGTTTCCGTTGTATCCTTTTCCAGCTTCAAAATAAGGAACTTCACCATAAGTATCTGTCAATTTTTGAAACAAGAAAACTTTCATGATTCTTAATGCCTGAATCATATTGGTGTTTTCCGGCGTATTATCAACTACAGATAATAACTGGAAAATTTGGTTTAATCCTTTTCCGTAAGTTTCTCCAAAAAGAGCTGCCGAATATTCCGAAGAATACGTGTATTTTGAACCTGGCCCTCCAAGTGAAGAAAATTGCTGCACGATTTGCGCTGCATATAAATTGTTTCCTCTGGTGTTAGAAAAGTCCTGCCCATCAACATAAATCTCAGCAAGCGTAAACATTGATTTTACAGCCGGATCTGTCAAAGCATTTGGATTCTTATTCATTTCTTCGAATCCTTTGTCACAAGAAGCTAATGTCATGGCACTAACAATTGCGATACAAAATATTTTTATATATCTATTTTTCATCTTTCTTAAGTATTAGAATTTGACATTAAGTGCAAAACCATAATTTCTTGTCAACGGCATTGAAGCTCTCTCCATACCCTGAGCATTACTGTTTGAATAGTTTGACTCTGGATCAATGTTTGGAACTTTGTCATAAATAGTCCATAAATTATGAGCTGAGAATGATAAACTTACAGACTGAAATGGTGTTTTTTGCAAATATGTTTTTGGGAAGTTGTAAGCAAATGAAATTGCTCTAAGCTTAACAAAATCAGCATCGTAAACAAAGTTTGATGTAACATCGCTGTAACTTCTCCAATAATCGTATGCCGAAACTGTTGTGTTAACCGGGTTTCCGTTAACATCTTTTCCGCTTACTGCTACTCCGCCCTCACGGCCCGGAAGTGTAATTTCAGATAATCCGTAACGTGTTCCTAACTGATTTGTAGCTGAATAGATTTCTCCTCCAAATTTAGCATCAACAAAAACAGAAAGTGTGAAATTTTTATATGAAAAATCATTTGAAAGCCCCATTGATGTTGGCGCAACACCTTGACCAGCAATAATTAAATTTCCTCTTAAGAATTTTCCGTTTGTATCAAGAACGATATTTCCCTGTGCATCTCTTAAATAATCATAAGCTTTAATAACACCAAAAGGCTGTCCTTTTTCTAAAACTACAGAAGCTCTACCGTCTCTGTTTCCTTCTAATGATTTAGTTGTGATTTTATCTGAAAGATTCAAAACTTCACTATGGTTGTAAGCAAAATTGTAACCTACGCTCCATGCAAAACTTGGTGTTTTAACTGCTTTTACATTAATAGCAAACTCCACCCCTTTGTTCAGGATTTCTCCCACATTGATTTTTGTAGTTCTGTAACCAGAAGCCTGAGAAACATCAGCATCAGTAATATCATTTGTAGTTTTTTTGCTGTAAAAAGTCAAATCTGTACTTACTCTGTTATTGAAGAATGTATTCTCAAAACCAAATTCAATTGTGCTTACATTGTAAGGTTTCAAAGTTCTGTTTGGAATTGTTTCTCCATTTACACCTAAAATTGGCTGTCCTAATGAATCTGTTTGTCCGTCTGGAGTTGTATAAGTCAATGCTAAAGCGTAAGCATCCGGCAGTGCACCTCCAACATTACCCCAGCCTGCTCTAATCTTACCATAAGAAATCCACTCAGGAAGACCTATAACTTCAGAATAAATAAAACTTGAACTTACAGAAGGATAAAAAGTACTGTTATTTGATGGATCTAAAGTTGAAAACCAATCTTCACGTCCTGTTAAACTTAGATATAAGAAATCTTTGTACCCAATATCTGCAGAATAGAAAAGAGAGTTTACTTCGCTTTCTGAAAATAATTTCTCAGTTTTATCAGGCTGTGTATTTCCGTAGAAATATTTGAATGGAACAATAAAGTTGTTTCCTTTCATTTTAATGCCGCTGTATCGGTTATGCTGACGGTTTGCACCAACAAAAGCATCTAACGAAATATTTTTAGCAATATCTCCTCTGTAACCTAAGAAACCAGAAGCATTTACTTCAGAACGAGTTTCTATTCTGTTTTCAATTGATCCTCCAGGGCTGTAATTTATTCCGGTAGGTTCAATTTCAGTATATTCATAATTGATATCATCAATACCAATAACAGCTTTAGCATAAATTTTATCTGTAATGTTATAATTTACTTTTGCAGAACCAATAAAACGCTTTCTTAAATCATCGTTTAAAGGAGATTTTGTAGCAAAGTAAGGATTTGTATGATATACGTTTGCTCCTAAATAATCTTCTTCTCCTCCATTTGCATCATAAGGATTACTTAACCATCTAATATCTGTACCCGGAGTCATAAAAGTAGTTGGGAAAGATGGGTTTCTTGGCGAATCATTTAAGTATGGACGGTTATGACTTTTCTCAGAAATGTATTGAGCATTTGTCTCAATGCTGATTTTTTTATTTGGAGCCGAGTTTAAACTCAAGGCTACGTTGTTTCTTCCAAAAGTAGTTTCCGGCATGATCGATTCGTCTTTAGTGTTTCCAAAAGACAATCTGAAATTTGTTGTTTCATTTCCGCCAGAAATTGCCAAAGTATTACTGAAAGAATATCCGGTTCTGTAGAAATTTTCAACATTATCTTTTCCATAAGCCTGATACGGTCTTGTAGCACCGTCTAGAGATAATGAAGGCGTTCCATCATATTTACCTCCCCAAGCAAAATAGTAAGAATCTCTAAGTTCTTGTAAATTAGTGAATCTGGTTGGCACACCGCTCGCATTTGGAGCTCCAGCACCATATTGATCCTGCCATTTTAAAAGACTTACTGGTGTATTAAAAGTTGAATTTGTGCTGAAATCTACTCCTATTCCCGTTCCGTTTTTACCTTTTTTAGTTGTAATTAAGATAACACCGTTTGATCCTCTATACCCATAAAGAGCAGAAGCGGCACTACCTTTTAAAACAGACATCGAAGCAATATCATCTGGATTGAAAGAAGACATACCATCTCCTTTATCAGCTCCACCCCACATTCCTGCATTTCCCTGCTGTGTGTTGTCAATTGGAATTCCGTCTACAACATACAAAGGCTGGTTAAGTCCTGATGCCGAAGTAGCTCCACGAATTACAACTCGGCTTGAACCAGATGGTCCCGTAACCGGCGCCGAAACGTTTACCCCGGCAATTTTGCCCTGAAGTGCGTTTCCTAAGTTAATTTCTTTATTTTTTGTCAGGTCTTCGCCCTTAAGCTCTCCAACTGCGTAACCTAAACTTTTCTTTTGTTTTTTAACCCCAAATGAAGTTACAACAACATCTTTTAATTCCTGTGTAGTTTCTACTAATGTCACAGCAACTCTAATCTCTTTTTCCTGAAGTACTACCAGTTTTGACTGAAAACCTATAGAAGATACATTAAGGGTAACTTTTCCTTCTGGAACATTCATTTTAAATCGCCCTTCGGCGTCTGTAATAGCACTAAATGGTTTTCCTTGAACCTCGACTGATGCAGCAACAATTCCCTTGTTCTCTGCATCTGTAACTATGCCGGTTATTAATCGATTTTGCGCAGCAGCACTTAAACTGCTCAGCAATATCACTCCTAACACTGCTAATATTCGTTTCATAAGCATTTTTTTTGGTTATTGGTTTTGATTTCGTTTTGTGTTTGTTTGTGTTTGTGTTTGCTTTAAATAATTAATAAAAATTTGAACTCTGTTTTCAATATTACAGCACAATCAGTATTTTAATATTGCGGCTGTTTTGGTTTTTAATAAATATCTCACCTTAATTATCGAACTGTAAACAGCAGTAAATCAAGGAAAATATTTACTAAATCGTTTTAGTGAAATGATTAAAAAAAAGTCTCCACTTTTTTCATTTCTAATTTTTAATCTGCTATTCGGTTGGTTAAACGGATTCTCTTATTATCAAAGTTCCTTTTTTGAGAACTTTTTCTATTTTAAAATCTTCAAAATTTGTCATCTGGCTCATCAATAACTGGATTGATTTTACAGCAATGTCTTCTATTGGCTGGGCAATAACCGAAATTGTCGGTGTATGCAATTTAAAACTGTCATGGTCATCAAAGCTGATAACCGAAATATCATCGGGAATTTTATAATTTAAAGTTCTAAAAGCCTGAAGTCCCGCAAGTCCCATATAGTTTGCACAAAACAGAACGGCATCTATTTCTTTGTTTTGATTAAAGAAATTGATAATTTCTTCAATTCTGCTTTTCTCACTCGAATGATAATCTAAAAGCAGCGTATAATTTTCATTATAAATTCCTTCCTCCTTAAGTGCTTCAACATATCCTTTTTCACGTAACTTCATCTGAATCATTCCAGACTTGTTATTCACGACAGCTATATTTTTGCGTCCTTTGCTGATTAAAAATTTAACAGCCGAATAAGATCCTTCATAATTATCCATTACAACATGACTTACTTTTTGGTTTGCAAAATACCTGTCGATTAACACAACCGGTTTTTGCAATTTTAAAAGCTGGCTTATTGTTTTTTCTAAATTTCGGGTTGGGGTAATAATAAAGCCTTCAACATTTGCCTGTAAAAGACTCTGCACTAATTCTTCAGAACGATCATTATCATCTCCTGTACTGCAATAAAAAACCCTGTAGTTAATATTTTTGGCTTCATCTTCGATTACTCTTGCCAAATCAGCAAAAAACTGATTTGAAATATCTTCTACAATAAGCCCAATTGATCTTGTTTTTCCAGTTCGTAAACTGCTTGCAATCATACTTGGCTTGTATTGAAGTTTTTGCGCAACATCCTGAACTTTTTTAATAACAGCAGGACTAATAGCCATTTTTTCTCCTTTACCATTGATAACAAAAGACACAGTAGAAATAGAAACTTCTGCTTGTTTAGCAATATCTCTAATTGTAATCTTTTTCATCTGGTAAATAATTTATTATTGGATATTTTAGTACATCGCAAATATATGCAAACGAAACTTACAAAAACGTTTTAGTAAAATTTATTTTCAATAAATCGTTTTTTTATTGCCAAAATAAAATAGAATAATCAGCAAATATAGGTTTTTGATCAGTTATTGTCATTTTGACTTTTAATATTGATTTTATGCTTTTCATACAGATTTGATAGGTTTTTGATGTGTTTCTTATCTATTTTTAATGTAGAATATTTCAAAAAAAGTCTCAAAATTTCATTTTTTTTAAAGGCATTATTTTACAGAATAAGTAAAAACTGATAAAATATGTAAATACAAAAAAGGCCAAAAGAATAATGATTACTCTTTTGGCCTTTTTAAAAATCTTAAATTCTAAAATCTTAAATTCTAAGATTCTAAATAACTCCCATTTTCTGCATTAGGAAGGTAGCACTTCTATTCTGGCAGATACCGCTGCGAAGTTTATAATCAAAATGCAGTTCGTTATTTTGAATTTCTACTTCAAAACATTGATTAGTTAAAATATCCGGATATTCGTTTGTAGTCAAACAGACTTCTATATCATGCGTTGCAATGGCACCAATCGCATTTTTAGCAATTACTTTTTTGACTACTTCAATAGTGCCGTTACGTTTATCATCAGAGTTTGTTCCTCTTAAAATTTCATCTAATAAAACAAAAGCAGGGCCTTCTTCAAGAGCATCCATAATTTGTTTTAAACGTTTAATTTCTGCAAAGAAATACGACTCACTATCTGCTAAAGAATCAGATAATCGCATTGAAACTAAAACTGGAAGTGGATGTATGTCAGCTTTTGAAGCACAAACAACTGAACCAATTCCGCCTAAAACCATATTTATGCCTAAGCTTCTCAAAAAAGTACTTTTTCCAGACATATTCGATCCGGTTAAAATCATAAATGACTGAGGATAAAAATAGGTGTCATTGCCTACTCTGGTCGTCGGATTTAATAAAGGATGACTTAAGTTTTCAAATCCAATTTTATATTCTGAATTGATTTCAGGAAAAACAAAATCAGGGCTATTATACGATAGATTTGCTAAACTATTTAAAGCTTCAAATTCGCCAATTATATTAATCCATTTTTCAAGTTCATGTGCGTAATTGTCTTTCCATTTTAAAAGAGCCTTTAAAACGTGCAGGTTAAACAAAAAAGATCCGTTAAACAAAGTCGCAGTAACAAAATTGTTGATAGTCTCCATTCTTGAAAATAATTCTGACAGCTGCTTTAAATGAGAACTGGCAGAAGCATTTTTAGAAACCAGTTGTTTTTGCAGTTCAATCAGCTTTTTAGATTCAAATTTTTCAAGTTCAATTTTCTGAACCAATAAACTATATTGTTTTATGGTTTTGTCGATATTATCTGCTTTGGCAATTTCAGATTGAATTCGCTTTAGTGATCTTCCCAAAACGATTAAATTGAAAATAAAAATATAAGTTACATAGGAAAGAATAATTGCTTTTGAAGTGACAAAATAAGCAATTAGAAAACCAAAAAATAGAGTTGGAAGAATAATTGAAAGTGCAATTAAAACTTTAGATAAAGAATTATTTTTAAATGAAATCCAATGAATTAATGAGTCATACGAATTCTTGCTGTCAGTACTGACAATTGCAAGAGCTTGAAAATCCTGACGCCAGTCTATTTTAGCTTTTAGTTCGTTTATGGCTTCCTGATTTTCAAGAATTGTTTCATTAGAAAATAGATTTAATAATTTATTCGCTAATGTTTTTTTACCAATAAAAGTGGCTGTTCTGTTTAAATTTTGGAATAAGGAATGTTCTCCAAAAATATCTAAATCGTAAGCATACGGATGATGAAAATCATTAAATTCAATTCCGTTTTCAAAAGGAAGTTTTTCTCTTTTTAAATATGCTATTTCATCTTCATTAATTTTTAAAACAGCTTTTGTCAATTCTTTCTGGAAAGAAAGTTTTGAATGGATTCTCATTAAAAAAAGAAAACCAACAAAAGATAAAAAAGCAAATAAGACATATAAAGCTTCATTGGTTTTGATGTAGTAAAACAACATAAACAAACAAAAAAATATGCTTAAAAGTCTTAAAAGACTTATGCTGTTGTATCTTTTGTTGATTTGAGTAAATATTTTTGAATACTGCCTGACCTTGCTTAAATATACTTCCATTTTTAAAATTTAATGAAATACAAATATAGGTTTTACACTTTCAAAAAAGCTATTCATTTACAGCAGAATTTAATTCTCATGCATTATCAATACTGGAATAGAAACCTCTTTTGTAATTTTTTGGCTAAAACTAGAATCAAAAATTCCTTCAAAGAAAGATCTTTTGTGCGTAATTGTAGTCAGGATGTCAATGTCCTTGTAAAGAATAAAATCAAGAATGGTTTCTTTAACTTCATCACTTGGCAGAACCAGGAATTCTACATTATCATTTGCAAACTCTCTTTCCCACTCTTTTATTGTTGCATCAGAAACATCTGTGCTTGAAGTTTTAACATACAGACTTTTGACTTTTGCATCTGTTTTTTTAGCAATTTTCAGCACTTTTTTAAGTTCGGCTTTGTCTTTTTCACGATATCTTGTTGTAAAACCAATGGTTTTGATTTTCTTGAATTTAGCATCTACCGGAACGCACAAAACGGGAACTTTCACTTCTGAAATAACCGAATTTGTATTAGACCCTGTAAAGAACTTCGTCCAGTCTGAAACACCAGTTGTACCCATAATAACAAAGTCAATCTGATCTTCTTCTACTGCATTTCTTAAGTTATAAATTAAGTCGCCGTCCATTAAACGGTGCTTTATTACAATATCATCCAATTTACGTTCTGCTGCAATAGCGCGCAGTTTTGGAATTTCGTCTTTAAACATTTCAAATTTTGCCAATTCTATAGAACTGTATATCGACGCATAATTTTCTGGAAAAAACTGGCTGTCATAAACCGGAATCTCAAATGTGTGTAATAAAACAAGTTCGGCTTTGACAATTTTTGCAAATTCTAAAGCATGTACAAACGCATTTGTTGCTGCTTCAGAGAAATCTGTGGGGAATAATATCTTTTTCATTTTGTTGAGATTTTAGGTTTGTTACTCAAATTTAATCATTCTAAAAACAAATTGAACTGATAATTATCAGGAATTTAACACTTAATTTTTTCTTAATAAAACACTATTTTATGTAGAGAATCTGATCAAACTACCGGTTATTAAGACTTTACAATTTTCTGCTTTTTTCATACCTTTGCAGCATGATAAATCAAGATTCTATAGTTGCATTAGCTACTCCATCCGGAGCCGGAGCTATTGCTGTTATTCGTATTTCGGGCGCTGAAGCTGTTTCAATAGGAAATTCTGTTTTTAAATCTATCAAAAACAAAGACTTAACGAAGCAAAAAACGCATACTTTGCATTTGGGGCATATTGTTGACAACGGAAAAACACTTGACGAAGTTTTGGTTTCTGTTTTTAAAGGCCCTAATTCGTATACTGGAGAAGATACAATAGAAATTTCATGCCACGGATCTACTTATATTCAGCAGCAGATTATTCAATTATTATTGAGAAAAGGCTGCAGAATGGCCGATGCCGGTGAATTTACTTTAAGAGCTTTCTTAAATGGGAAGTTAGATTTATCTCAGGCAGAAGCTGTTGCCGATTTAATTTCATCTGACAATGAAGCTTCACACCAAATTGCCATGCAGCAAATGCGAGGCGGTTTCAGCAATGAAATTGCCAAATTGCGAGAAGAGCTTTTAAATTTTGCTTCTTTAATTGAACTTGAATTGGACTTTGCAGAGGAAGATGTGGAATTTGCCGACAGAACTCAGTTCCATGAATTATTAAACAGAATTGAATTTGTTTTAAAACGCTTAATTGATTCATTTGCTGTTGGAAATGTTATTAAAAACGGAATTCCGGTTGCCATTGTTGGTGAACCTAATGTTGGTAAATCGACTTTATTAAATGCTTTATTAAATGAAGAGCGAGCAATTGTTTCTGACATTGCCGGAACAACCCGTGATACAATTGAAGATGAGCTGGTTATTGGCGGTATTGGTTTTAGATTTATTGATACAGCCGGAATACGCGAAACGGAAGATGTTGTAGAAAGTATTGGAATCAAGAAAACTTTCGAAAAAATAGATCAGGCACAAGTGGTTATTTATTTGTTTGATGGTTTAAAATTTAAAGCATCGAGTTCAGAATTTGTTTCGGAAATTGAACAAATTAAAAACAAATATCCTTTAAAACCACTTCTTATTGTGGTCAATAAAAAGGATATTTTATCTGAAGATGAAGTTTTAAATATTACACAAAAGCTCGAAAACTTAAACGCGAAACTTCTATTGATTTCGGCAAAACAAAAAATTGGCGTTGAAGAATTAAAGAACGAATTATTATTATTTGTAAACACAGGAGCATTACGAAATAATGAAACAATTGTTACAAATACAAGACATTATGATTCTTTATTAAAAGCTTTAGATGAAATACAAAAAGTAAAGTTTGGTCTTGAAACCAATCTTTCAAGTGACTTAATTGCACTTGATATTAAAGAAGCCTTATATCAATTCGGACTTATCACAGGTCAGGTTTCCAACGACGAATTACTAGGGAATATCTTTGCAAATTTCTGTATTGGCAAGTAAAGGGACAAAATATCACAAAATAAAAACAAGTAATCGAGTTAAGATATTGACAAACAATGTTTTAACTCGATTTTTATATTCGTTTTCTTTTGGATATTAGTTGATGTTTTGATTAAATTTGTACCTCATTTGTACCTCATTTGTACCTCATTTGTACCTCGTTTTTGCGAGGTACAAAAAAAAATTTTTTTTGGACAAATGATGGCACGTAGAGACACACATAGACACAGTGGGACACTTAAAGTCCAATTTCTATGAGTTCAAAAATCGAGATTACCAGAATCTGCGAATTCTGTAAAAATGAGTTTACAGCACGCACAACAAAAACACTTTACTGTTCGCTTAAATGCAGCTCCAGGGCCTATAAAGCAAGGGTTCGGCAGGCAAAAATTGACAGAAGCGAAAACGAGACAAAACAGGTAAAAAATGTCAATTTAGAAGCAATTAAAGCCAAAGATTATATCGATGTTAATTTGGCCAGTAATTTGCTCGGCATCAGCAAAAGGACCATATACAGGCTCATTGCGCGGGGTGAACTTGATATCGCAAAGTTCGGAAGAAGAACTATTATCCGAAGATGTGATCTGGACAGCTTCTTTTCAACTCCTTTAGACCAGGCACTGCTGCGGCCTGTTCAGGAATTTCCGGGAATAGAGAATTGTTACAACATAATGCAGATACAGCAGAAGTTTAAAATTTCAGCAGGCGCACTTTATACGCTGATCCAGAGACACGGACTGGCTAAATATTCCATCGGAAAATTTAATTACGTGGCTAAAAGAGATATCGATATTATATTTAATGCAGGAGATTATGAAAAAGACTAATGTAACATTGAGAAAAAAGAAGATCGCAAATGGGAAATTATCACTTTATCTGGATTTTTATCCGCCGATCCAAAATGCAGAGACTAATGAGCTGACCAGACGTGAATTTCTTAAACTGTATCTGTTCGATAAACCTAAAGATCAGCTTGAGAAGATTGCAAACACAGAGAGCCTTCAAACTGCCCAGCTCATTCAGATCCGCAGGCAGAATGAACTACGCAAGGACGACGTATATAATGAGTTTGAGAAAGAGCAATTGGAAATTCAAAGAATCAGCAGAGGCTCATTTTTGGAGTATTTCAAAAAGATAAGAGATAAAAAAGTTGGAAAAAACCGTCTGATATGGGATACGGCCATTGTACATTTTGAAGCTTTTTTAAACGGAAATGACTTAACCTTTAAAGAAGTGACAGTGACCCTTATAGAAGATTATAAAGAATACTTATTAAAAGCGAAAAACCGAAAAAATAACAGCAGCACCATCGCAAGAAACACTGCCCTTTCTTATCATAATAAACTAAAAACCACTCTCAAAAATGCCTACAAAGAACAAAAACTAAGAACTGATATTAATGCAGGGATTGATTCTATAAAAGAGCAGGAATCCCAGCGCAATTTTTTAACTTTAAAAGAAGCCAAGAAATTATTCAGCACTCCATGTCCAAAAAGAATAGTACACCAGATTTCAAAATTTTCGGTATTGACAGGCCTTCGGTATTCCGATATTGCTAAACTCACCTGGGAAGAGATTATGTTTATAGAAGACGACGGTTATTACATACGATTCAAGCAAAAGAAGACAGAAGGCCTTCAGACCATTCCAATATCAAATGAAGCTTATGAAATACTTGCAGAAAAGGCGCAGCCGGTAAAAACCGGGAAAGTTTTTTTCGATTTAAAAAAGTGGGATGTAGACAGGGCACTGCCAGTATGGATTGCCAGGGCAGGTATTGTCAAACACATCACTTTTCATTGTTTCAGGCATACATATGCTACTCTTCAGATTGCTTCAGGCACGGATATTTTTACAGTCTCCAAAATGCTGGGTCACAAAAGCATCAAAACGACACAGATTTACACTAAAATCATTGATGAGAAAAAACGGGAAGCAAGCCAGAGAATAACTTTGAAATAATAAAGGACTGCCCTGACAAAAGCACTTCAAAAAAACGGCCGCTTTTTAAAATACCAAATTTGAAAAAATTAAAATTTTAAGATGCAATAAATTACTGTAAAATCTTTAATGAAGAAATAAGGATTTGGATTTATTGCACCAAATAATGGCGGGAACCAAGTTTTTGTTCATGTTTCAGATCTATGAAGTGCTCTAATGAGAATATGATAAAGTTCATTTTTATATCTTTGGTACCTGAAGAAATAATTGAAATGATAAATGAAGCAAAAAGTTAAAACTTAGCCTTACTTATATTGTAAGGCTTTTTTATTTCATAATATCTTGAAAAAATTAAAACTAACGACAAATTAAAAATGAGTTTATATTGTCCTTAAATTTGAAAGAAAAACATGGCGGTAAAAGAAGTTAAAATAGGGCAAAGAAAATTTTTGGTAGGTTATGCTAAAGATGAAAAAGAGATGGAATCTATAATTGAAAATCAGGGTCAGGTAATAATGATTTCTTATGATCATGAAGAGAACGAATTCTTATCAGATAAACAAATACAAAAAATTATTGACGATAATCAAGATGAAATTTTTCTAAAATTAGAGGAAATACTTAACTCAAAATGTTACGAAAATGTTGATTTTACAACAATAACATATTCTTGGGAAATAGGAACAACAAGTCATTGGCATATTGGCAATTGTGTAACAAAATCTTATATAGTTAACTACAACAATTATATGTCCGCAAAAAACTTGAAACAGAGAATTTCTGGTGTAAAAAGGGTATAATTACCAAAATAAAATAAAAAGCCCGCATTGACAATGCGGGCTTTTTATTTTAAAACAAGTATGTGTGATGCGGCACGGTGCAAATAATGAACAATGATGTTTTGAAAAACCGAAACAGTTCTCTTCTGCTTTTCCTATTGCTCCAATAGTGCCGCTGCAGTTATATTTGAAATCTGCAAAGGTGTACTATCTTTCAATTTGCAGATATTTGACCTTGATTGCACCGTTTATTGGGTTTTGGAATTTATCCATCCCTGCTATCTAAGACATACCCTTTCATGGTAGTCGGCACAGCATCTTGGCAGCCAATTTTTAAGCCTTTCTTTTTTTAGCGCTTTTCTATGCTTCAAACTTAAAAAATCACCTTCCTGGTTACTATATTTTCATTCTCTAAGGTAGTTTTGACCAGTAGAATCTGCGGACCGGTAAGAATGTTTGCTATTTCAAGTTCGGAAGATCCAAGATGCGGACTGCTGTAGAGTAATTTTCCGGTAATATCAAAAACAGAAACTTTCTTTAAAGCTGCAGGAAATGATTTTACACTGATGACCTGATTTTTTGAAGCCACGCTGAGATGCTGCAGCTGCTTTTCCATTTCATTTATTCCTAATTTTTTATCTGCTATATAGCGGATTACAAAACGATCAGTAAACGTGCCGGAGAGAGTTGAAAAAGTATAACTGCCCGATTTTAAATTATGCATAGTACCGGTTTCTTTGTCTTCTAAGTAAATATTCAGCACATCTAAATCGCCATCGGTATGATCAATGGAAATGGTCAGCTTTCCAGTAATTTCCGACCTGTATCCCACAGGAATGGTATCGGAGACATCAAACGGCACGGCACGCCCCTGAATCACCAGCTTATTGGATTCGATAATGCTGAAAAAATCAGCATACTTATTGGCGTCCATGGTCGGAGCATCATAATTGTGATCGTAGCCATTGGTAGCCCCTGTCACATAAGCAATTAAGATCTGTTTGAATAAACCCTGCGAATTGGTCAAATTGAGCCAGACACGGTGTCTTTCATATTCTATCCCATCAGAGAATACGGGAGATAAACTGACATTGTTTTTAACGTTACCGCTCTGTGTGACGATAGGTCCACAAGCTTGAACAGAATGAGAGAAAAGAACAGACTGAATAGGAAAAAGCAGCACAAACGACAAGTAAAGTTTTTTCATAAGACCCTAGTTTAAAATTAATGACAGTACTAAAAATTATTTAATAAAAAATCTAAAATTCCTTACACCGCTGTCAAGTTACGTCTCAGCCGTCCTTTTACTAAGGACAACTTCAAGGATTCTTTTTGACATTACATTAAAGCACACTATTCAGTTAACAGCAGAAAAGCAAAATGCTGCAACACTATTAAACAGCAAAGGATGCTGTTTATCTGATTAATTAACCTTTAAACGTTCAGAGATTTATCTAAAGTACGATTTTTTTCATACAAATTAGAATTCCCATTAAATAAATTAGTTAAAATTTCAAGCAAAGAAAAATGGGAAACTTATAGGCCGTCTTCGGTGTTAAAAGAAGTATCAGAATCTTTTCTGATCCAAAGTGTTACAGTATTGTCTGTACGAAAGTGTGCTGAGCACCTATTTTTTAGTCCTTTTATCTACCCAGCCCGGCTGGCTTTCATCATATTTTTCCATCTTTCTCACTGCCAATACAGTATTTGGATAATAGTCGGACGGCAAAGCGGGTTTAGGCTTTATAAATTTAGCATAGTATTCTTCTTTACTGTTCTCACGCAATTGAATACCTCCGGTCACATATTGGTAAGTGAACTGCATCTGAATGAATATCTTAGTGAGATCCAGTGTTTCCCATTTCCCCAAAAAACAGTACAAAAGATTTCCATGCTCCAGCAGTGTCTTTACTGCCAGATATTCCTTTGAGGTGCTTTTCAACCTGGTGGATGCCAGTATAAAAGCATCCGTTTTTTTTTCTTCCTGTGCTGTCATAATGCTGTTATTTAAAAAAGCAAAATTAGTTACAAAACCAGACACGAAATGAAATCAAATTGTTCCAAATTCTAACATTAACATACCATACAGAATTGTACTACTGCAGAAGTACTGCGCTAAAAAGAACCTGCTTAGAATAAAAACAAAAAACAGGGACAAATTCAATCCCTGTTTTTGCATTTCTGATCTACTTCCGTCTGCAGTTCTGAAATCGTTTTGATCCGTCCGGCCTTAATCCAGTCCAAAAGCTCCGATCTTAAAAAATACAGCTGTTTGCCCTGCTTGCTTACCGGAATCTCATTGCGGCAGACTTTCGAGTATATTGTGGCAACCGAAAGCCGGATCAGTTTTGAGGCTTCAATGATGGTCATCAGACCCGCATCCTCATCCTCAGGGAAGCGGTTTTGGATCTCTTTTAAGAGACGTTCTATATTTTCCACTCGCAGGGATAGTGTTCCCAGGATATTAGGGAGATCTTCAAAAGTAAATGGTTTCATAAGAGATGTGTTTTACTAATTTCAAAATCAAAAAAATATATTCTGCTGCCCCTGGTTTTCTTAAAGGAAGGTTCATACCGCAGATAGCCGTACTCATGCAGTTCCTGCAGGCATTTATGATAGGTTGATTTAGAAGAAATTTTAGCCGCAGGAACCAGCTCCACTCTAAAAACCTCAATAGGATTGATAAAACCCTTAAGGGAACGGTACCGCAGCAGCGCCGCATAAATGGCAATGTGCGTGCTGCTGATCCGAAAGTCCTTTTCAATTGCAGAAAAGAAATCCAGCAGGGGCTGTAAACTTTCCATCATCTTTATATTGAATGCGACTGTTTGTTTCTTTTCCTTTCCTCTTGCCCTTTCACACCTTCCACGTTTTTCTTCTGTTCTCTGGATACCGATTTATCTTCCCCTTGCTGCTGTTTCTCGGCTTTGCTTTCTCGATGGTTGATGCGCTGCCTATTTGCATCATAAACATTCACGGTTTTAAAATGGGGATTGGCTTCAATATACATCTTACTTTCCACACCCGAAACCACAAAAGTGACCGACTGCAGGTTGCCTTTCTTTAAAGAGTTTAGAAGATCTTCTTTAAATTTCGGGGTCTCCAGTTCCTTGATCGAATGTTTGGACACTGCCGCTTCCAGATCATAGCCGTAATTCTGATGGTACTGGTTCATTTTGAAATTACCATTACTTTCGGCATCAGTAAAATTCAATTTTGTCCAGCAATTATACATTTCTCCTTCTTTGTTTCGAAGGTCTTTATTGACTGCCCTTCCCTCCAGCAGGTTAAAAGCTTCTTTCATGGTAAAGGTATTGTCTTTGCTGACATAAAAAATCTGCTCAGGGGCATGTGATGCGCCTTCCTTCTGCAGTGCTGCCTTATAGGAATTAAAGAAATACAGCTCACTCTGGTCCGACTTTTTAAAAGACAGCTCCGAAGACAATGTGCCGCTCCCAAAGGAAGCTTCATGCGCTATAGTAAATTCCTTTTCCCCTTTTTCCATCTGCTCTTTCAGCGCAGGTGTCAACGTATCCCCGAAACCGGTGTACTTGATCTGATCAACTAAAAATTCCAAATTCTTCTGATTCATGATATACTATTTTTAAATTAATATTGATTTACAAACTATTGAGAATATCCAGATCAATAAGATCCTCATGCTTAACATCCACTTCAATCTGCCTGCCGCCGTTTTTTTCAATAAGCTGCACGGTGAGGTATTTTTTCTCGGGAATCGTAAACTTAGGTACCGCATAGACCAGCGTGAGTTCAGAGGCATCAGGAACGGCGGACAACGGAGATGTACAGTATAAGGGCAGTATTTCGATCTCCTGCGAGGCAGTCCGTTTTGATTTTCTCTGGTCGCGTATAAAAAAACGAAGCTGATCGATATCATACCCTATTTTGGATCTGTTGCCCAGCACGAGCCTGAAATACAGCACATCCCGATGGATAAAAACTCCGGTCACACGCAGCTGCATCTCAAATCTTGACCGGCTCAGTCCGTGGATCTTTTTCTTTTTGGATAGTGCCAGTGCGGCATACTCTTCGATAGTCTTCTGGTTGTCATTGTCCATGGAAAACAAAACTTCTTCATTAACCAAAAAAGACCGATCTGCCTTTACATTTAAAT
Organism: Flavobacterium sp. 22659; assembly: GCF_052044235.1. Lineage (NCBI taxonomy): Bacteria > Pseudomonadati > Bacteroidota > Flavobacteriia > Flavobacteriales > Flavobacteriaceae > Flavobacterium > Flavobacterium sp. 22659. The sequence continues at coordinate 11,956 of NZ_JBQEMU010000031.1, read as the reverse complement.
CAGCACAGGTTTCATCATACTGCAGCATAAAAACATACAGCCTGTTATCCCCTGTAACAACAGTAAGGTTGGTGGGGGTGAAATCCTGCTTTGCTGCTTTTACAAGCACAATATTCTCTACTCCTTTCGCTTTCTGTACCAAAACATCAGCGCTGCCTTTATCAATACTTTTCACTGCATAAGGAAAAACAATACTGGTTGTTTTTGAATGGGCAATCTGCACATTTTTGAGCTGCTCAGCGTTTAAACTGCATTGCTGCGTGCTGAACTGGGCAAAGGCCGATACCGCATTTAAACACACTGCAAGAAGCAAAAACCAATTCCCTTTTATCATCCTTTTCATCTTCATTTCTTTTGGTTATTTTCAATTTTTCTGTTTCTCATCATACAGCAGCACCCGGTAGCCTGCCTTCACGACAACCTTGACCAGTTTCACTTTCCTGCTCATCAGACTTTTCGCCGCTTCAATTCCCATTCCCGCCGCCTGCGCTCCCCAGGAGTCCGTTACCCCTGTAAGTCCCAGCGTCTGGATGGAACGGTCTGCCGAAGCCTTAGCCACATCCCTGTTAATGGCACCGGGTATATAAATGCCGTTCATGCCGTCCAGATCATACACTGCAAGCTCGACGGGAAAAATCGAACCGTCGTACTGAATATTGGCAATGGTAATTTCCAGCCGTTCCCCTTTTAAAGAGGCGGTTCCGTATAAAAAAGTATTCTTAGGAACCAGAATTCCCTGCAGCATAATATCGGTAACCAGTCTGAGTTTTACCACCGATCCGTTGATAATGCTCTGGGTTTGATGCAGTACCGCTTCCAAAGCATTTTGCGGATGCCCCGCATCCTGAATCTCATCAGCGGTATAAAATGCATTGGCTTTCAAAGGAAAAATCACGACATCCTGCTGCAGCAAAGTCATATTCTCATCTTCTTTTTTACGGATAACCGTAAAGCTTTTTTCTTTTCTAACAGCGGCACGCTGCTTTAACCTTTCCTCTACCCTTGAAGGGTGCTGGATATCTAGAATATTCTCCAGCATCCCGCCTAGCTGCTGGAGTTCGGGATCGGGTTGTTGCGATGTGCCCATGGCGGAAATCTGCTGCTCTAAATTCTTGATCTGCGCGGAAAGTTCATCAGACGAGCCGTAGTTTTCAAATTCTCTCATATCCTGACCGTAATGATCCGGTGCAGCGGGCTGTTGTATTATCTTCTGTAATGCCTCAAGTTTTTCATATACCTGCCGCTCTTTTTGATCCTGAAAGGAATTCAGTCCCTGTCCCCTTTTTGGGAAGGCATTTGTTTTAAAATCATCCTCTCCCCAATCCTGAGGCAGTTCTCCCAACAGCTGTCGGCCTGCATAATTGGGATCTTTTTTTATCTGTTCCTGAAGTTTCATGGAATCTACAGCTGCCTGATCGTAATAACTCATTTTATCCAGCGCCGCATCTTCCTTAAATTTGGGAATGGGGAGCTTTACATTAAACCCTTTACGGTCAGCAGGCTCAGCAGCCGACTGCCTGGTGCCGCCTCCCAGCGTGTAAAATAAAAAAGTGATAAAAGGAAGCGTTATAAAGGGCATTGCCAGAAACATTTTACGCTTTTTATCTGCTTTAATGGATGGTGTTTTCTCTATCATGATTGTACTATTTAAAATTAAAAGTCCTTGTATACTGTAAAAGCCATCGGCGATCACTTCCTAACGCCCATATATTACCCGCTAAACGAGGCGTAAAGATTCCATATCAGGTAAATTCCTGCAGACAGGACAAAGAAAACCAGCAGCAAAAGCAGTGTGCTTCTGGAGCGTCCTTCCGTTAAAGTATTCATCCCTCTCACCCACCTGTCCTGCACTGCCTGATAATATTTATCAAATAGGAAAAGCAGTCCCGGTTTATTCGATGCTGGTTTCATGGCTCTTTATTTTCTGTTCTCTACCGTCAGATCTTTATTTTCAATGGTGCTGAACCGTTCGATTAAAAATCCGTGGGGATTGTTATCGCTTCTGGAGACATTGCGCAGGCTGCCTTGGGTAATCAGGTTTCTTTTCAGTATGCTGGTTGTCCGTATAATGTGCTGGCGGGCAAAACAGGTAAAGCGGTAGGGATAGTCTTTCACGTCCACCCTGATGCTGTCAACCTGAATGGTCTGGCTTATATTTCCTGATATAATCCCCGAATAGAAGTTGTTTTCTTTCAGATCATCGTAAATCCTTTTGGCGCTGTCATCAGCGAGATACAGAGCTTTGGTGATATTGGTTTTAATCACTTTGTCATCGGGATCCAGGGTAAAGAAGAATTGATGAAAGGTTTTTACGTGATCACGCGCTTCCACCTCTACATTGTCTTTTCGTTCCGACGCGTAGGCTTCAAGCGCTTTTCCGGCGGCCAGTACATACACCTTATTCTGCATGAGTGTTACGGACTCAAAACTTTTGTAGAGCGTATAACAGCATATCACGACACAGCCCGCAATCACCAGCATGGTAAATCCTCTCACATAGCGGAATGCCGTGTCTATATTTTTCATTTTGGTAAACATGATTCAATTTGTTTAGATGTTATCAGGAATTTCCTTTCAGCCTGTCGTGATGGTAGTTCCCTTTCTCTTTAAAGTAGGGGGAACTTCCCGCCGAGGAAGCCATGCTCTGGTACATTCTTCCTGCAGTATTTCCCATAGCATCCAATACCATTCCGGCTCCCTGTGATGTGCTCGAAACGACAGAAGAAGCCGAACTGCTGAAAAGACTGGTGACTTTCTGCCCCAGTGCCCCTCCTCCTGCAGCATGCACAATATAGTTGGCTACCGAGGGAACCGTGAAGTATCCGATAATGCCGATTACCATAAAAATAAGGTAAGCGCTATCGGTGCTGCTGAAAAACGTATCGCCCGAGGACTGTACCTGGGACAGGTCCAGTTTGAGCATGAGTTCCTGGATTTTACCAATAATGCTTCCAAAAATATTAGCGACGGGAAGCCAGAGGTAAATGTTGATGTATCGGGCCAGCCAGACGGTAAGGGTATGCTGGAATCCGTCAAAAACCGCTATTCCAAATACCAGCGGTCCCAAAATGGAGAGTACCACCAATTGAAAAGTTCTTAAGGTATCAATGCAGAGTGCTGCCGCTTCAAACAATAGCTGCAGAACCTCGCTCATCCATTGCTTCACAGAATTCCTAAAATTATAAGATGCCTTTTCCATGGCAAACTTCACATCGTTGCCGATTCCTGCCAGCATGCCCTCTTGGGAAGGATCTTCATCATGGGTATATTTGTACCATTTGTCCCGGTCCCCGGCTCCTGTAACGCCCACGTACATTTTATAGGAATCGGTCTGTTGTATTGCTTTTTCCTTTTCTTTTAAAAGCACCGCCACAGCATTATTCGACCCCGTAACCATGGCAGCGGTCGCGGTAACGGCGGGCTTCATCACTGCGTTGATAAGGGCCAGCACTGATGGAAATATCATAATGCAGAACCCGATTACAAAGGGCCGGAACAACGGATAAAAATCAATGGGTTCTGCATTGGCAATATGCCGCCAGACCCTGGAAGCAATATACCAGATCGTACCGAACCCGGCTATCCCCTGCCCGACTGCAAGCAGATTACCGCACAAAGGCATCATCTGCTCATAGAGCTGTTCCAAAACAGAATGCAGGTTCTGACTATCGCCGCCCAGTGCCTGAGCCTGCATACATACAGGCAGCAGTACTACAAAAACATTAAAAAACATGCGTATAAAAGATTGGTAACTGTTCATCACTTTAGTTTTTTAATTCCTGAAGGTTTCTCAAAGCATGCACATCAACCGTTTCTTTCACTCTTTGAAGCGCCAGTACGCTGGTTTCTTTATTAAAGCTGCGCAGGAATAACAATTTTTCCTGCATCTGCAGATAAAGGCCGTCTACCGCCTGCAGTCTCTCATCATCCGACATTCGGAGTTTATCGGCCGTTACCACCATCAGAAGTTCATCCAGGTTCCTAAGGCTCTGCTGTAACAGATTACCATAGACTTTTTCAAAGTACGCGGTCTCCTGCGGACTGAAACTCCCGCTGCTTACAAAGCGATTCAGACCGTTTCTGCTTTCCTTTACCAGCAGCTGCTGAAAATGGGCTATGTCCCCGATCCTTTTATAATTTTTTACCGCAGGGCTGACCTGCAGCAGCGCATCGAGAAAAGTCTTATGAAGACTGAAGTTTCCCTCAGACATCTGCTTCACGGTGTTGTAGCCTCCGGACAGCAGCTCATATCCCTTTTTCATATCGCTTAAAATCTTCTTGAACTGGGACAGTTTCTCGATGTTTAAAACAAGCTGCTGTATCTCGGCTGACTGGGCCGATGTTCTTTGAGGCACCAAACCCAAGCACAGCACCAGTATTAGTATCGTAATCAAAATCTTTTTCATCTCTTTAGCTTATAGTCCATAAATGTCCTTCACAACCTTTGCAACCTTTTGATCACCTGCTTTGGAAATACAAAGCAGTCTGGCTTCATTAGTGAAGGAAATAGAAAATGTATAATCCGAAAGCATCCTTTCATGGAGCGCATCAATGCGCTCTATCCTCTGGTCGTCTTTCAGTTCCAGCCCTGCATCGATGGTAAGCACTAAAAGTTCCTCCAAAGTCCGATTGCAATTTTCAAAAAGCCGGTTAAAAGAACGCTCGATGTAATCCAGCTCATCCCCGTAAAACAGATCTGAAGTCTTTAGACCGGCTAAGTTCTTTTTACAGTTCTTCATGATTTTCAACTGCAGCGCGATAATCTCCCCAACCTTATAATAATTCCTGACCCTGGGATTGACCTTCAAAAGCGAGGTAAAATAATCCCCATGCAGTTTCAGTTCACCTTTCTTGGCATCTCCAATAAAGTTCAGGCCTTTAGACACAGCTGCATAGCCTTTCTTTGCATAATCCATATAGACCTGAAGTGCCGCAATCTGAAGGAGAAGCTCTTTTCGCTGCTTGGCCTGAGCCTGTACAACAGGCTGAAAAAACAGTACTAGCAGCACTGCTGCAATCATTCTTTTCATGATTTATTTTATTTTATTTTCAATTACCGAATACCGTAAAATTGCTTCACCTGCTGCAGATCCGCTTCCGTTTTTGCCCGCTGAAGGCTCAGCATGATGTTCTGCTGGTTAAACAGTATTAAGTCATGATAATTGGCCTCGATCTGGTCTGCTGCCGTATTGATCAGTTCCAGTCTTTTCAGATCACTCATCTGGGTGGTGAAAGAATCCAGAATTAAAAAGATCTGGTCAATGTTCTTAAGGCTTTCATCCAGAATCCCCGAATAGACGCGGTCCATGTACTGAATCTCGTTCTCCTTAAAATGTTGGTCCTGTTTGAAAAGGTTCCAGGCTTTTTCATACTCCCTGATCAATCGGGTCTGCTTCACGCTAATCTCTTTTATTCTCTGGTAATAGGTAATTACCGATTTTACTTTTGTCAGTTCCTCATAATAGCCTTTGTAGAGCTCTTTCTGTTTTTGCGTCCAGTCCGAGATTTCATCAAGCTTTAATTTAGACAGCACATTCTCCACCTGCTTTTGTGCATTTTGCAGCCAGATGGTTTTGTTCTGCAGTTTCTGAATCCTCAGATCAATCGCCTTGATCACTTTTTTCGTCACCGTCTTGACTATTTCCAGTATAGGAAGTACTGCCGCAGTATTAGCGGGTCTTGCCGGACTGCCGGCCAGAAGCAGGCACACCAAACACAGTAGTATTTTCTTTTTCATTTTTCCTTGTCATTTTGTTCCGTTTCTTATATCCTGAGCCATTGCGGCGATCCCTTTTTTGATGTCCCCGCCAAACTTAGATGCATAGGCATTCATCTTCACCTTCTCACTCTCCTCTGTGGTATAGGCCAAATATTCTTCCAGCGACACCTCTGTCCGGTATACTTTAGAGAGCATGCCTCCAAGAGATATAAATACCTCTTTATATTTTCGAGCCGGATCATTGGCCTTATTGACTGAAAGCACCAGTGCCTTTTCTTTCTCCGTAAGCCCGAGCAGTTCCTGTATCTGGTCAAACTTGTTCTGGTATTTGCTCTGATCCAGCAGGATCTTGCAGTCGCTGTTGTTGATAATGGCCTGTTTCACGACAGGAGAAGAAATAATATCCTCCACCTCCTGGGTCACCACGACAGCTTCTCCGAAGAACTTACGCACTGTCTTAAAAAGATACTTGATATACTCTGCAAAACCTTCCTTCATCAGGGCTTTCCAGGCTTCTTCAATGAGAATCATCTTGCGGATGCCTTTGAGTTTTCGCATCTTATTGATAAAAACTTCCATAATGATAATGGTGACTACCGGAAAAAGAATCGGATGATCCTTGATGTTATCGAGTTCAAAGACAATGAACCTTTCCTTTAAAAGATTAAGATTCTCTGTGGCATTGAGCAGGTAATCAAACTCGCCTCCCTTGTAATAGGGACGCAGTACATAGAGAAAATTGCTCACATCAAAGTCTTTTTCCTTCACTTTATCATCTGATAAAATCGATACAAAATCCGCTTTCAAAAAATCATAAAAACTGTTAAAGCAGGGAAAAATATCACCGTTGAGAGCCAGCTTTTCATAATACAGCTGCAGTGCATTGGAAAGCGCCACATACTCGCTTCGGTTAAAGGTTTCATCGTCTTTTTTCCAGAGTGCCAAAAGCAGTGTTTTAATACTTTCCTTTTTCTCGGTATCCAAATTGTCCCCTTCTGAAATATAAAAAGGATTAAACCGGATCGGGTTCCTTTCATCATAGGTGAAATAATAACCGCCGACCATATCACACAGCCCTTTGTAACTGTGCCCGACATCTACCAGCACGATATGGGTTCCCTGCTCATAGTAGCTTCGTACCATATGGTTGGTAAAAAAAGATTTCCCGCTTCCGGAAGGTCCCAGTATAAACTTATTGCGGTTGGTGCAGATCCCCATCCTGACGGGCTCATCACTGATATCCACATGAACCGGTTTTCCGGTAAGCCTGTCCCCTAAGCGGATTCCAACAGGGCTTAAAGACGATCTATATCCTGTCTCCATATTCAAAAAACAGACGGCCTGTTCCGTGAAGGTGTCAAAGGTATCGTTCATGGGAAAATCCGCCGCGTTTCCCGGCATACCGGCCCAGTAGATCTGCGGCGCCCCAACAGTTTCCTGCTTGGCTGCCGCATCCATCTGCGCCAGTGCCGAGGAAACTTTGTTTTTAATTTCTTTCAGCGCTTCGGTATCCGTGCTCCAGGCCAGCACATTAAAATGTGCCTTGACGGGAAGTCTCTGCTGCGAAAGGGCTTCATTGAGAAAATCATTTGTTGCATCCCGTGCAATCAAATTTTCCCGGCTGTATGCCGCCAAGGACTGAAGCCGCAGCCTTTTGCTTTCCAGTTTTTGCAGGGTCTTCTGCGTATCTTCAATAAAGAGGTACTGATTGTAAATATGATTACAGGACAAAAGCTGTCCGAGCGTGGAAGCAAAACCCACACTGAATTTGGTTTTATCAGTCGAATACCGGTCAAAGTTGATTCTCGAGCCGCACAAACCCGGCAGATCAGCCGCATCTCCCAAAGTAAAAAGCTGGCAGTGTTTGTCCCCAACAGTCAATCCATTCTCAAAGCTCAGATCATTAAAAACAAAAGTGTTTTCCTGCTCCGATAAAAAACAATATTGCTCCACCAGTCCCTTTCTTCTGCTCTCGCTTGTAAGGGCATTATTGTTCAGACGGGTCAGTTTGACAAAACCGCTGTCTTCCATAACCCTTTTAAACTGACCGGTGCAGTCTATAAAATCCTGCAGCAGCGGCATACTTAGAGTTTCTTGCGGCACTAAGGTATTTTTAATCAGACTGGAGAATACCGAAGTTGAATTTTTCCGGCCGGCTGGTTTCTTGGTCAGCATGATGTAGCAGCAATGCTCCAGAAAAGGCCTTTCGTTAAAAAAACGCTCACTGCTTCTGGTTAGAAAACTACAGTCCAAACCCGAAAAATCCGCTTTATACTTCTTCTCTAAAAACCAGTCCTGTTTATGAAAAACACTATGTTTGGGAAGCAGTTTTACAGCCTTGATCCACGACTGGTGAAATGCCTCATACTCCTGATCCGACAGCGTGAAAATCTCGGGCAGCTCCGCCTTGAATACCACCGTTACATCGCCCTGTTTTGACACAATACAGTCGTGCTCCACTGCCATAATCGGCAGTATTTCTTCCATCCTTTTCTCCATCTTCCCTCCACTTGTGTTCTCAACGTTCCATAACTATAACTTAATAAAAACAGCCCTGCTTCTCACCTTTACATACCTGGGAACCTGCCGGGAAGCCAGGGCTTTCATCAGGCCGTATTGGCCGTACTTTCGGCTCAAGCTGTAAATCTTGAATACCAGAAAAGCACCTGCAGCTCCAACCAATCCGATGCACAAAACAGAAGGAAGCCCGATGATATACAGCACCGCAAACACAATCATGAGCATCACCATGCCACCTGCTAAATACCAGATATACTGCGCCTTCAGCCCCTTGAATTCAATGCTTCGATTAATGCCTTTATTGATCTGGTAAATACTGCCGGCCATCAGACTCCAAAAAAGGATTTGATTACCGTTGCCACCACCACAAGAAATACACAGCTGCCAAACCAGGCTGCGGCTACCTTGCCCGTATCGGGATCTCCGGCATTCCATTTCTGATACACCTTAACCGCTCCGATAAGCCCGAGAATAGCTCCCACAGCATACATTAGTTCGGTGCCTGCATCAAAATAACTGCGTACCTTCTGGTTGGCCTCGTTGATTCCCGCAACCCCGTCCTGACTGTAAACTTTCAGACTGACCAGCAGCATCAAAAGCGAGGAAGCACCGAGATTTTTCATCCTGCTCCATACGAATTTTAATTTCCAATTCCACCTTCTCATCTCCTATCATTTAAATTAAACTGTTACTTGAAATAAAAACAGAGAACTACCGCTGTTACAACACCTATTTCTTTGTCACTAACTGCCATACCGCACTAGAGCGAACAGGGGCATTCTCTGTTTAAGATTACTCTTCACTTTCCCATAAACCGTCCACCTCTGCCTCAGTAAGTACAAACTCTGGATATTTCCGGCTTTCCAAAACCACAAGGGAATTTATTTTCTCACGCAAAGCAGACTGCTTTACAAAAGGATATGCAGCGAATATAAACTGCAGATAATGACAAAACTCCGTTTTAGAAATACCTCGATCATTACTTTCAATAAACACCTCTAGTATTTTAGGATACAATTCTTCAGCGTCTTCAAGAGTGCTGAATGATTCATTGTACTGGGCAAACGGACCGGCTTTGCTTTTTTTTACCTGATCAGAATCAGGCCTGCCGGCGCCTTTAAAAATGTCCTTCAGTTTCTCAGGATAGGATCGCAAAATCACAAATCCGTACCACAAAACAACCAAAACGATAACCGTAATCCAATAAGCTTCCCATGAAATTGTACTGAGCATAACCTCTCTATTTAATCATTAAACATCCGTTCAAAAAATCAGTCTTAATTCTGATCGTTTTACAGGACAAAGGAACGTTTGAAATACAGCTTCTGCAAGTACAACTTTTCCTGTACCCTTCTGTACCCATTGCAAAGTGAGTGAATCTAATGGATCACGATGTAATGCCCAGAGTGAACGCTCCTGACTGATCTATCAGTTCCCTTACAAATCCTAAAAAAAAAGATGAGCGCGAGGCTCATCTTTAAATTATTCCGGATTAATAAGCAAAGGTTTAAAACTCATCTAAATTCCTTTGTCTTATTTGAGCAAGCGGATACACCGCTACTGCATGCTTAAATAAAGGTATCCCGCATAACTTTGCTGGTTGCTGCCAGAATCAAGATATTTGATTATGTAATAATAGGTTCCTGTAGGAAGTCCTGCGCTCTGCTTTACAACGGCTCTACCGTTGGAATAGCCGTTAAATGCATTCCCTTCATTATCATATCCATCGGTATGGAACACTATAACGCCCCAGCGGTTGTAAATCTCAACGGTATTCTGCGGATAGCATTCAATTCCATCGATTTTAAAAATATCATTACGACTGTCTCCATTTGGTGATAATGCATTGTGCACAATTATCTGACAGCCCTGAATATCCAGTACTGTCGGGCCGTTTCCTGCCGGGGAAGAGCCGTCAGAGAGATCAGAGACTTCTTTTCCTGCCGGATCTGCCGGTGTTGGCGGCCCTGTTGCTTCTGCCAGAGCCTGATTCACTACCTGACCTTTAGCTATATCATTTGTCGTAATGGTGTATTCTGCCCTGTAAAGCCATATCTCATTCAAATCCAGACTTCCGTTTCCGTTAAGATCTCCCGTGCTGTCTGCTGTACTGGCGGGATCTAAAGCCGGGGCTGATAACCCAGGCATTGGATCGTTTACCCGTATATTGTTTAACACCGTATTTCCAGCATTAGTTACCGTAAACAAGTAACTGATCCTATCTCCCGCCTTGGCATTATTAAGATCTCCGCTGAAAGCGGCTATCTGTTTTACAATTGCAATTTTGGGATTATTTGGTAATGGAACTACCGTACAGTCTGGACATGCCGGATCATAATACGGATCACCCGGCGTGGACGGATTGGTAGGATCTGTTGAAGTATCATTGACAAGAGTGCCGTCAGGATCATCCGCTGTGGGAGCAGTGTTCCCCTGACCTATTGCACTGTTGTAAATCACGCCGCTTTCAATATCAGTCTGTGTAATAGTATACTGTATCTGAGCATTCCCTGTCTGCCCTGGTTCTAGTATATCAGGCGACGTAATAAGATTTGCCACACCAATATACGCATCATTTATTTTTACATTTTCTAATCTGATATTTCCGGTATTGAGAACCGTAAAGGTGTATGTAACGGTTTCGCCTGCTTCAGGAAAACCATCCCCATTTGTATCATCAGCCGCCGAAAACGCACCATCTTTTAATACCTCAAGGGAAGGCATTGGTACTATTGGCGTAATAGTTTCACTATCCTGATCGTTTTCCAACGGATCATTATTGTTTGGGGTCGAATTGGGATCAAAGTTATCTGAAGCAATAATTTGAGCCACATTTTTATACTCATCAGGACTTCCTGTTGAAGCGTTGATCTTCACTGTATACTGCAGCGCCACTGATGTTCCGGCCGTTATACTTAAAGCCGGCCATGTAATGGTGTTTCCGGTTAAAGTCCCCCCGTTGTCAGCACTGACAAAAGTATATCCGGAAGGAAGTACATCCTTGGTGCTTACTCCCGCCGCGTTATCGGGTCCATTATTTGTAACGGTGATGGTAAAATCAATCTGGCTGCCGACAAAAGGAGAAAGGCTGCCTGCTGTTTTAGTAAGTGCAATATCAGAACATGGGATCACATTGATATCCACTTGAAGTGCATTTCCTATACTGTTCTCACAGACGGCGTTATTCTGTACGGTCACATAATACGATGCATTTGCAGTAAGAGAAGGCGTAACAAATACGTTTCCCGTAAAAAGCAGTACGGATAAACCGGCATCTTGGTACCAATTGAATATAGGATTGCTGATCCCGCTTGACACTGTTATGGTAGAGGTGCCTGCCGTACAAACGGAAGGATTCGATACCGAGGCTGTAATATCAGCAGATACTGCTAAAGGATTTACCGTTACAGTAGCGGCCTGCCGGGTGCCGGGAAGATTCTCGCAGACTCCATCGCCGCTGACACTTACATAATAAGTGGTGGTGGCTGCCGGTACAACATCGTAAGTATCACCGGTTTTCAAAATGGCACCGCTGGTCTGATCGGCATACCAATTAAATACAGGCGTTGTCACTGTAACAGACGAGGCGGTAAGCGATGCAGCAGACCCTGAACAGATTACGGCACCCGGTACGGCGATGTCCGAAGCCTGCCCTAAAGCGTTTACTGTTACCGTTACGGCCTGCCGGGTGCCGGGAAGATTCTCGCAGACTCCATC
>NZ_JBQEMU010000030.1:0-61880 GCF_052044235.1 Flavobacterium sp. 22659 | reverse complement strand
AAAAAAATTATTGACATTTTCAAAAGCTCCAGCGGAGCGACATAGATATTTTGTGGTTATTTAATATAGCTTTTCTTTAAAATGCGTAACAATATATATCACCCCTCTGGGGTTTTATATTATGGAGATATATTTCGCTATAAATATTTCGCTCCGCTGGAGCTCTATGGAGAGATTGCTAAATGAGGCTATAAATATTTGGCTTCTCCGAAGCTTTTTTATGTGAGTTAAAAATCTCTTAGAACTAGTGTATATAAAAAAATGCTCCAGAGGAGCATTATATGTATAGATATGTATAAAGATTAGATAAAAGCTCCAACGGAGCGGCATCTATGTAATCCGAATTCATTTAATAAAAATTAAATCCAATCAATGGGGTTCTGCAATACATTAATTAATTTTTCTTCGTCACTTCCTGCTTCTGGATGATGATCGTAAACCCATTGCACATGCGGAGGCAGACTCATTAAAATACTTTCGATTCTTCCGTTGGTTTTTAAACCGAATAAAGTTCCTTTATCATGAACCAGATTAAACTCAACATAACGGCCACGACGGATTTCCTGCCAATTTCTGTTTTCTGATGTATACTTTAAGTTTTTTCTTTTTTCTACAATCGGAACATAAGCTTCAAGGAAACTGTTTCCAACTTCGGTTACAAAATCGTACCAGTTTTCCATTGACATTTGCTCATTTGCCTTGCAATAGTCAAAGAATAAACCGCCAAGTCCGCGGGCTTCATTTCTATGAGCGTTCCAGAAATACGAGTCGCATTGTTTTTTATATTTTGGATAAAATTCCGGATTGTGTTTGTCGCAAGCGGTTTTACAGGTTTGATGAAAATGCTTTGCATCTTCTTCAAACAAATAATAAGGCGTTAAATCCTGTCCGCCGCCGAACCATTGTTCGATAACTTTTCCAGATTCGTCGTACATTTCAAAATAGCGCCAATTGGCGTGGACAGTAGGAACCATTGGATTTTTCGGGTGAATCACCAGACTTAATCCGCACGCAAAGAAATCAGCTTCGCCAACACCAAACATTTTCTGCATTGTTTCGGGAAGTTTTCCGTGAACGGCTGAAATATTTACACCGCCTTTTTCAAAAACGGCTCCGTTTTCAATAACGCGTGTTCTTCCGCCTCCGCCTTCAGGACGTTTCCATAAGTCTTCACGGAATTTTGCAGTTCCGTCAACAGTTTCTAATCCTGCACAGATTTGGTCTTGTAAATTTTGTATGTATGCGTAAAATTTGTCTTTCATTTTTTATTTTTCTGGTAAAGTATCATGATATTTAAATGCGATATTCATATCAACTACTATTAGTGTATCTTTTTTAAAGATTTTTATAAATCTTGAATTTGCTTTTTTTACTAATGAATCTCCTATTTCAGCTTTTTCCCAAATAAAAGAATATCCATAAACGTTACTTGAATCCTTTAGTTTAAAAGTGGGCGACATTCTGTTATTTGAATCTAAATATTTTTTGACAATTAACCCTGAAAAAATTTCAGCATGCCTATTTCTATAAATGTCTTTACTAATTCTTACATCGTTTGAAAAATAGGAACAAGTACTTACAAATACTGCAAAGCCCAACATTACAAAAAAGCCTTTATATAACGGATTTAATTTTTCAAATTCAAAGTTAGAAGCGTTATCAAAAAATTTTTCAAAAGCATTCATTTTTTTAAATTTATACTTTATGATTTAATATATTCAGATTTAAGCAATCCAAAGTAAACAGAGTTTTGCAAAGTGCCATCGCCATTTCTAAATTCGTCTCTTAATATTCCTTCTTGTTTAAAATTATGTTTCAATGCAATTCGCTGACTTGCTAAATTAACTTCTGATGTACAAATGAAAACCTTGTTCATCATCAATTCTTTAAAGCAGAATTCAAGTGCATCAGAAACCATTTTTGATGTAATCCCTTTTCCTTGGTAATCTTTATCAATAAAATACCCTAATTCACATTTAGAAATGCGATAATCTATTGTTTTTACACATAAATAACCAATCAAATTATTGGTTTTAATATCTCGGGCATAAAAATAATAACCTTCACTGTTTTTTTCTCTGTCTTTGCTGACCGAGATAAAATTTTCTGCATTTTCCGGTGAATCAGAATTTGCAAGAGTTACTGGGAAAGTATGTCCGATGTGATCTCTATTCTTATCAATTAGTTCATAAAACTCATTGGGAAGAATGTGTTCAATTCGATCGGTTTTCCAGTCTGTAAAATCCATCTTTATTTATTTTTAAGAGAAGCAATTTTAGTGTTGATTCCAAAAGAAAAAACTTTGCTTTCATGTTGGATATATTGGTAAACAGCCAAAGCTTTATCAGTAAGATTATAATTTTCTTCTTTAGAAAATTCGATTAAAATATCTCCAAATTGCTCTAATTGATCCCAGTCAAAATGAAGACGGATTAATAAGTTGATTAATTCTTCATGAGAATAATCAATTAGCGTTTGAATATTTAGTCCAAACTCTTTTAATTGGTTCTCAATATCTGATTTTTGTAAATGACTTAGCGGATAAGGAACATAAACAAGAGTTCGCAATGTTTTTAAAACATTGTCGCTTCTGATTTTCTCTTCGTCTCTTAAACCTTTATTAAGCATTCTTAGTATTTATTAGATTTGAATGTGGTTTTACTGAAAACTAATTTTCCTTTTTGGGAAGTTTCTTCTTTACCAAAGTTCTTAATTATTCGGTAAATAAAATACAAAACAGGAACTGAATAATAAATGAATCCCATACAAATAGGAACATAAGGCTTTTCTATAAATAACCCGCTCGACTTGACCATTTGGAAATAATGAGACTTTTCTAAAAATTCATTTGTCAATCCAAATGGAGGAACATATTTATTTCCAATTGCAAGAATCATAATTAAGAAGAAATAGAAAATGACTTTTACAACTGATTTTCCTATCTGCATCATTCTCACATCTGGAGTTACGTTTGAAAACGCAAATCGCATTCGATTTAAAACCGTCAGCAGATAGATAAATAAAATATTAGTATTGATAACCGATTCATTGAACGAATAGGCAAATGTTCCGTATAAAGGGAAAAAGACAAAAAGTGACCATTTTTTTGGCATAACTGCCATAAAAACTCCCGAATGCACCATTATAAACTCAAAAGTCATTAAAACAGCAAGATCATTTATGAGACTTACTGGGTGAAGTTCCGGATGCGTCCAAACCATCAAAAACACATAAGCATAATAAGCCTGAAATCCATATTCGATAAATGAAAACGGTGAGTTTCTGCTGAGGTTTAGGTTTGTTAGCATATTTTTAAGTTGATGGTTGTTGGTTTATGGTTGATAGTATTCGTATCCAACAACTATCAACCATACACTATCAACGACTATTGTCCGTATTCCTTAACCGCGTCGATAAACGCTTTTGCGTGATCTACAGGGATATTTGGTAAAATTCCGTGACCTAAATTTACAACATATTTATCTTTTCCAAACTCATCGATCATTTCGTGAACCATTTTCTTGATAGTTGGAATTGGAGAAAGTAATCTTGACGGATCAAAATTTCCTTGTAAAGTAATGTTTCCTCCAGACAAGTAACGGGCATTTCTTGCAGAACAAGTCCAGTCTACTCCAAGAGCAGAAGCACGGCTTTTACCCATTTCGCCAAGAGCAAACCAGCATCCTTTTCCGAAAACAATAACCGGAGTTAAATCGGCCAAAGCTTCGACAATTTGGTTGATGTATTTCCATGAGAATTCCTGATAATCAACCGGAGAAAGCATTCCTCCCCAAGAATCAAAAATCTGAACGGCATCAACTCCCGCTTTTACTTTTTCCTTTAAGTATAAAATTGTAGTATCAGTGATTTTTTGCAATAAAGTATGTGCTGCAGCCGGATTTGAAAAGCAAAATCCTTTTGCCATATCAAAACTTTTAGAACCTCTTCCTTCAACAGCGTAGCAGAAAATTGTCCATGGCGAACCAGCAAAACCAATTAATGGAACTTCGTCGTTCAACATTTCTTTAGTCAATTTGATTGCATCCATTACATAACCAAGACTTTCCTGAATATCCGGAACATAAACTCGGTGAACATCAGCCATTGAACGAATTGGATTTGGGATGAACGGACCGATATTTTCTTTCATTAAAACTTCGATTCCCATTGCTTGCGGAACAACTAAAATGTCTGAGAACAAAATAGCGGCATCTGGAGCAATTCTGCGGATTGGCTGTACAGTAATTTCAGCAGCTAATTCTGGAGTCTGACAACGTGTGAAGAAATCATATTTATCACGTAATTCGATGAATTCCGGTAAATATCTTCCGGCTTGACGCATCATCCATACTGGCGGACGCTGAACGGTTTCTCCTTTTAATGCTTTTAAAAATAGGTCGTTTTTTAACATTTTTTTCCTTGCTTTAGGCTTTAAGCTTTAGGCTTTCAGCTTGTTTAACTATGATTTTTTGCTTACGGCTTACTGCCTAAAGCTTATTGCTATTTATATTCTTGAATTACATCTTCGATCACGTCTTCAATTGTGGGCTGATCTGCGATAATGATGTTTTTGGTGATTTTATGTAAAGCTTCTGCGGTGGTTTCTCCAATACAGAAACAAAGCTGTTTATTTATGGTGTTGTCTTTCAGATAACTTTTTACTCCAGATGGACTAAAAAACAAAAGCGCTTCTGGATTTGCTTTTATTTTTTGTGGCTGCAGTGTAGTTTCATAAACCTGAATTTCATTGAGTTTTATGCCAGCTTCTTTCAAAGCTTCCGGCAGAGTATCTCTTCTTAAGTTGCCGCTGAAAAAAGTATAACTTTCATTTCCATAAATCAAAGTGATAATTTCTGCCAAATCAGATGCGTAACCTGTATAAGCCACAACATTAAAGCCATTATCGCTTAAAAGCGTTTTGGTTTTAAGTCCAACGCAATACACATTTTTGCTTTTAAGCTCTTCGGATTTTGGATTTGATAAAACACTGTGAACGGCATTTTGACTTGTGAAAATCAGACTTTCGTTAAGGTCTTTTAATTCGAAAGGTTTGTTTTCTGTTTTAATGAAATCAGCTTCGATTACTTCGATACCAATTTTAAACAACTCTTGTTTATGAAGAGGCGATAGTATTTTAGTAGATAATATCTGAATTGGGTTTGCCATTATTTTTTCAGGGATTCTTTAATCTTTTGCATTAATTCCGTTCCGCCATTATTCAAGATTTCCTGAGCTGAGTTGAAACCTAATTTTTTCCACTCCGAAATATCAACGGTTTTGTTGATTTCCAGTTTTTGTTTTCCATCAATAGAAAGTAAAACACCTTGAAAATGCAAAGTATCTTCGTCCTCGTTATACGTTACTAAAGCTCCAATTGGGGCAGTACATCCGCCTTCAAGTGTTCTTAAAAACTGACGTTCGATATGTGTACATATTTCGGTTTCAATATCATTTAGCTGAGAAAGGGCATCCAATGTATAATTGTCATTTTCCATTGCCACAACAAGCATTGCTCCTTGTGCCGGTGCTGGAATCATCCAATCTAAATTGATATAATTTTCTGGTTTTAAGTTGATGCGCTCTAAACCTGCAGCTGCAAAAACAGCTCCATCCCAATCATTGTCTTGTAATTTCTGCATACGCGTATTTACGTTTCCGCGTAAATCAACAACTTTATGATTTGGGTATTTATTGAACCATTGCGCCTGACGTCTAAGACTTCCGGTCGCAATAATACTTGGATTTGTAAAATCAGGATTTCCTTTGTGAACTAAAATATCCAGAACATTGGCTCTTGGTAAAACAGCACCCTGAACGATACCTTTTGGTAAAGCTGTTGGAACGTCTTTCATAGAATGTACCGCAATATCAATATCGCCATTGATCATAGCAATGTCCAGCGTTTTGGTAAAAATTCCTGTAATTCCTAACTCATAAAGAGGTTTGTCCAGAATAATATCGCCCTGAGATTTAACCGCAACAATTGAGGTTTTATAACCTAAATCGTTTAGTTTTTTCTCGACAGTATGTGCCTGCCAAAGTGCTAATTCGCTATCGCGCGTTCCAATTCTGATTGTTTTTTCAGCCATGTTTTGTTTCTTGAACCATATAAGTTATATAAGTAAATTTTAAGCAGTTTGGGTAAAACACAGTTTTTAAATGAACTTATATAACTTATATGGTTTAAAATTTGATTTTGTTAAGATGCTTTTATTTTGAAGACTTTTTCGATCCATTCGATGCTTTCATCGACCATGGTATCGTCGTCTTTTAAATGATTTGCAAAATGTGTAGTGATTTTTTGAATGATTCTGTTACTGATAATTTCAGCTTGCTCTTCATTAAAATCGGCGATTTTTTTGCTTTGAAAATCTAGTTCAGAAGCTTTAATAGCGTTTAATTTTTCTTTTAAAGCATTAATTGTAGGAGCAAATTTTCGGCCTTTCATCCAAGTAACAAATTCTTCTTTGATTTCTTCGATGATTGCTTCAGCAGCGGGAATATGTAATTTTCTGTTTTCCAAAGTTTCATCTGTCAATTGAGACAGATAATCCATGTGAATTAAAGTTACACCTTCTAATTCCTCAACGTTTTCATTTACGTTTTTCGGAATCGATAAATCCAAAATCAACAAAGGTTTTTTAAGATTCAAAATTGCTTTGTCAACCGTTGGGTTTTGTGCGCCGGTTGCAACAACCACAACATCGGCTTTTTGAAGTTCTAAGTGTAATTCAGAGTAATCTTTAACAATCAAATTTAATTTTCCTGCTAATTTCTCTGCTTTATCTTTGGTACGGTTGATTAAAGTGATGTGCTCGTTTTTAGTGTGTTTTACTAAATTTTCACACGTATTTCTTCCGATTTTACCAGTTCCAAAAAGTAAAATGTTTTTGTTACTGATATCTTCAACATTCTTCAAAATATATTGTACAGATGCAAAAGAAACCGAAGTAGCACCAGAACTGATTTCTGTTTCAGTCTTGATTCTTTTACTTGCCTGAATTACCGCATTTACCAATCTTTCCATAAAAGCATTGGCTAATCCCATTGATTTTGAATGCGTAAAAGATGTTTTTATTTGAGATATAATTTCGAAATCGCCTAAGATCTGACTATCTAAACCAGTTCCTACACGAAACATATGATTAATTGCTTCCTGATTTTTGTAAACGAAACCAACTTTTTGAAAAGCGTCTACAGATCCGTTACTATTATCGCAGATAAGTTTTATTAATTGAAATGGATGTTCGGCAAAACCGTAGATTTCGGTTCTGTTGCAAGTTGAAGTAACTAGTAAACTTTCTATTCCATCGTTTTTAGCTTGTTCCAGCAATCGCGTTTTGGCAACGGCATCCAAACTAAATTGACCTCTAACCTCAGCATCAGCTTTTTTATAACTCAGACCAACTGAGTAAAAATAAAGGTGTTTCGGTACGTTATTGTTTTCCATAAATTCACTTTCATAAAAGTGCAACAAAATTATTACTATAGCATTGATAAAAATAACGCTAAAAGTACTTTTTATGTCGCTGTATGTTTTTTTGAACCTAAATAGGTGTTTTTGAGTAAAAAGGACTACTTTTGTAGCAAAATCAACTCCTTTGAAGTGATTAGTTTAGAGTCGTTCTAAATAACATTTTGAGTTTGCTTTGATTTTCGTTTCAAAAAAATATCGCTATGAGTTCTCAAGAAGTTATAAAAATTGAAGACGACTTTACGCTGATTCGTTTTCAAAATGATGGTTCAGAACCTTTTTATGCACAGTACGAAATAATAGGTACAGGCCTGATACAGTTTCACTTCGGGATAAAAGGAAATGCAAAATTTTTATTCAATCAGGGCAATTATGCTTTAGAATTGAAAGAGGAAAAATCACTTCTTTTATACAACCCACAAAAAGAATTACCGCTTAATTTAGAGCTGGCGCCAAACTCGTGGGCGATTTCGGTAATTGTATCGATTAAAAAATTTCACGCGTTGTTTTCTGCCGAAGCCGATTATATTACTTTTTTAAGTCCCGATAATAAGGACAAAAAGTATTATAACGAAGGAAATATCAGTCCGTCAATGGCGATTGTTTTGAGTCAGTTGTTTCATTATAACCTTCATCCATCCATAAAAAACCTTTATTATAAAGGAAAAGGATACGAATTGTTGAGTTTGTATTTTAACAGAACTGAAGATCCAAATGCAGAGCAATGTCCGTTTTTAATTGATGAAGATAACGTTTTAAAAATCCGAAAAGCCAAAGAAATTATCATCGCCAATATGGCTGAACCTCCGGGATTGCAAGAGCTGTCAGATGAAATTGGTTTGAATTTGAAGAAACTTAAAATGGGTTTCAAACAAATTTACGGCGATACGGTTTATGGTTTTCTGTTTGATTACAAAATGGATTTCGCTAGAAAATTGTTAGACAGTGGTTCTTATAACGTAAACGAAGTGGGATTGAAAATTGGCTACAGTACAGGAAGTCATTTTATAGCAGCGTTCAAAAAGAAATTCGGAACAACACCCAAAAAGTATTTGATGTCGATTAATGCGAATGTTTAATGATTAGAAAGTGCTCAGTTGTTTTATTGCTTTTCATAATACTTTCTTGTAAATCAAAAGAAGAAAAAATGTTTTTTGATTTTGACAGTGTTGAATATTATTCATTGAATAAAAGCAAAGAAGAAGAAATGGGAGAGAACAATAGTAAAAGTATTGACAATGGTATTTTTGATAAAATTTTCTTCGATGATTATCCAGACAAGATAAATAATGGTATCTTTTATAAAACAATTAATTCAGAAGGATTTTCTAAGTTTAAGTTATCTCAAAAAGACGCCGAGTATTTAAAAAGCGATATTTTTTTGGAGAAATCTTCTTTAAAGATGTTAGAAAATGTATATGCTTGTGCTCCTCAGTATAGAGATATTTTAGTTTTTAAAAAGAAAAATCAAATTTCAGGTATAGCTAAGATTTGTCTTTCCTGCCGTCAATTTTATCTTATTAGTTCTAAAAAAGAAATTGAAATAGAAAATTTTGGAACAGAGAAAGAGTTTAAATTTTTAGGAAAACTATTCGATACATATAAAAAAGATAAAAATTAAAGATGTTTTCAAATATCAATTTTATAAATAAGTACATAATTAAAAAGTAATAAATATCATATTTCGAATAAAGTACAGAGTTTACTTTTGCCGAAATTTTTTAAAACAAATAAAAGCTTAAAGCAAAAAAACATAATGAAAGGCGTATTATTAGTAAATCTTGGGTCTCCAGAAAGTCCAACTCCAAAAGATGTAAAACCATATTTAGATGAATTTTTAATGGATAAATACGTGATTGACGTTCCGTATTTATTGAGAGCATTATTAGTTCGCGGTATTATTTTAAGAAAAAGACCAGAAGAATCTGCGCACGCTTACGCAAAAATTTGGTGGGAAGAAGGTTCTCCATTAGTTGTTCTTTCAGAAAGAATGCAGAAAAAAGTACAGCCTTTAGTAAATGTTCCTGTTTCCTTAGCAATGCGTTACGGAAGCATGACCATCGAAAAAGGACTTCAGGAATTGAGCGATAAAGGAGTTACAGATGTAATGCTTTTTCCGCTATATCCGCAATATGCAATGGCTTCTACTTTGACTATTTTAGTAAAAGCAGAAGAAATTCGCAAGAAGAAATTCCCGCACATGAAATTTACTGATGTTCCGGCATTTTATAACAAACCGGATTATATCAAGAATTTAGCCGATTCAATTCAGAAACATTTAGTTGGTTTTGAATATGATCATTTGTTGTTCTCGTATCACGGAATTCCAGAACGTCATATCCGCAAAACAGACGTAACTAAATCGCATTGTAAAATTGACGGTTCTTGCTGCAACACGCCATCGCCGGCGCACGAATTCTGCTATCGCCACCAATGTTACGAAACCACAAGACAAGTCGTAAAATTATTAGGACTTCCAGAAGACAAATATAGTCTAACATTTCAATCTCGTCTAGCAGGAGATAAATGGTTGGAACCTTATACAGATGTTGAAATTGACAACATGCCGGCAAAAGGAATCAAGAAATTGGCCGTTGTTACACCAGCTTTCGTTTCAGATTGTTTAGAAACTTTAGAGGAAATCGCAATGCGCGCCAAAGAAGATTTTGAAGCAAATGGGGGAGAAGAGTTCCTGGCAATTCCATGTTTGAATGATGATGACGAATGGTGTCAGACGGTTTCTAACTGGATTAATGATTGGGCTAAATAGAAAATAGAAGAAAGAGTAAAGAAAAAAGACTTTATGATGGAATACTATAACTATCTAAAATCACTGCACCTCATTTTTGTGATTACTTGGTTTGCAGGTTTGTTTTATATTGTGCGTTTGTTTGTGTACCAAATTGAGGCAAATGAAAAACCTTCACCGGAAAAAGAAATTCTTCAGGCGCAATACAAAATAATGGCCTACCGCTTGTGGTACATTATTACATGGCCGTCGGCAGTTTTGGCGAGTATTTTTGCTTTTTGGATGTTGTTTTTCACAGAAGCAGGACATATTTGGCTTTCACAGTCCTGGATGCATGTAAAATTATGTTTCGTTTTTCTTTTATATTTATATCACGGAAAATGCCATCAGATTTTTAAGCAATTACAAAACGATGAGGTAAAATATACCAATAATTTTATGCGTTTATGGAATGAAGGCGCAACGATTATTTTATTTGCCGTTGTCTTTTTAGTAGTTTTAAAAAGTGCCATCAACTGGATTTTCGGCGTAATCGGAATCATTTTATTCTCGGTTTTAATTATGCTGGGATTTCGTTTTTACAAGCGTATACGAGAAAAAAAATAAAAAGAGTTTGCCACTAATTGCACTAATTAGCACGAATTTATTTTAAGCAATTATTGCCACAGATTAAAAGGATTATGAGGATTAAAAAAAATCATTTAAATCTTTTTAATCTGTGGCAAAAAAAAGAATTAGTGTAAATTAGTGAAATTCGTGGCGAAAAAACAAAAACTATGTTTAACAACTTCAAAATGACAATGCTTTCACTTCGAACTAGGATTTTCCTATCGATGATTGTATTGATTGTTGTGGCATCTTTTTTATTGGCTTCGATTTCGATTATTCAGTTTAAGACTGAGGCAAAAGAATACCATCAGGAACGTTTAGAAAGAAAAGAAAATGCGGTAAAAGAACACATCAATTATGTGCTTTCTACAACGACTTATCCGCTTAAAACACAAAACTTAGATTTAATCTTCAAAGATAAAATTCACGAGTTAGCACAGATTCACAAAATCGAAATCAACATTTACAGTCTTGACGGAAAACTTTTAAAATCTTCCAAAGAGTCTTTTGCTGTTGATAAAATTGCTCCTCCAATTCCCGAATATATTCTAAAATTGGTTCGTTCTTCTATCGAAAAACGTTTTGTAGACATTAAAACTATCGACGGAGTTAAAAACCGATCTTCATACAGTTTAATAAAAGACGAAAAATTCAAACCACTCGGAATCCTTAATCTTCCGTATTTAGAAGACGACGGTTATTATGATAACGAGTTGAATACTTTCCTGATTCGTTTGAGTCAGGTTTATTCTTTTATGCTGATTGTCGCTTTTGCTTTGGCTTATTTCCTTTCAACCTACATCACAAAATCACTAAAAACCATATCAGATCGTTTGGAGGAAACCAATCTGGATCAGAAAAACGAAAAGATTGTTTTAGAAGCCAACAGCAAAGAAGTCAATTTCCTTATCAAAGCGTATAACGGAATGGTTGACAAACTCGAAACGAGTGCTATTAAATTGGCACAAAGTGAACGTGAGGAAGCCTGGCGCGAAATGGCAAAACAGGTTGCGCACGAAATTAAAAATCCGCTTACGCCGATGCGATTAACGGTTCAGAGTTTTCAACGAAAGTTTGATCCGAATGATCCTGATGTGAAACAAAAGATGAATGATTATTCTGAAACCTTAATTCAGCAGATCGATACGATGACTTCAGTTGCTTCGGCATTTTCGAACTTCGCTTCAATGCCGGCTCAGCAAAATGAAACATTGAATGTTGTTGAGGTTGTCGAACTGGCTCTGGATATTTTCAACGAAGATTATATCTCTTTTGAAAAAGAAGAAGAAGAAATCATTTCTAAAATGGATCGTACACAACTGATTCGTGTCATTACCAATTTGGTTAAAAATGCTACGCAGGCAATTCCGGAAAGTCAGTTTCAAAAGTCTATTATTGTTACCGTAAAACGACGCAACAATAATGTTGAAATCGCGGTAAAAGACAACGGAATTGGAATCCAGAAACAAGATATCGGAAGAATCTTCGAACCAAAATTTACCACTAAAACCAGCGGTATGGGACTTGGACTCGGAATTATCAAAAACATTATAGAAAATTACAAAGGAACAATTACCTTTGAATCAACTTACGGAAAAGGAACGACTTTCAGGGTTTCTTTACCTATCACAAACTCATAAAACCAGTTGTTATGAACTACGAAAATATCTTAATTTCAATTGAAGAAAAAGTTGCAACCATTACCATTAACAGACCAACTAAGTTAAATGCTTTAAACAAAGCAACAATTAGTGATTTAAGTAATGCCGTTGAGTCGTTATCTAAAAATGATGATGTTCGTGTTATTGTTTTAACCGGAAGCGGTGAAAAAGCTTTTGTGGCTGGAGCAGATATTTCGGAATTTGCTAATTATACAACTGTAGAAGGTGCACAATTAGCGGCAGAAGGGCAGGAGTCTTTATTTGATTTTATCGAAAACCTTAAAAAACCGGTTATCGCTGCCGTTAACGGGTTTGCTCTTGGAGGCGGATTAGAATTGGCTATGGCTTGTCATTTTAGAGTAGCGTCAGACAATGCTAAAATGGGACTTCCAGAAGTAACTTTAGGATTGATTCCTGGTTATGGAGGAACACAGCGTTTGCCGCAATTAATTGGAAAAGGCCGTGCGATGGAAATGATTATGACTGCAGCAATGATTACTGCTGAACAAGCAAAAGATTACGGTTTGGTAAATTATGTTGTGCCTCAGGAAGAATTACTTTCGTTTACAAACGTAATCGCTCAAAAAATCATTAAGAATGCGCCATTTGCAATAGGAAAAGCTATAAAAGCAATCAATGCTAATTTCAAAGATGGCAAAAATGGTTTCGATACTGAAATCAAATCATTTGGAGAATGTTTCGGAACACAGGATTTTAAAGAAGGAACAACAGCCTTTTTAGAAAAACGTAAAGCTGAATTTACAGGAAAGTAATTTTTTCTTAACCGCAAAAAATATTAATTTTTAGCCACAGATTATTTGGATTAAAAGGATTTACAGGAATCTGTGTTAATCTCTATAATCTGTGGCTGATTTTTTTTGCTCAATTCTTGTGTTCTTTGCGTAAATCTTTGCGAACTTTGCGGTTAAATAATAAACAAAGGTTTTAAAAACTTAGAACCTCAACATCTCAGAACCTTAGCACCTTTTAAAAAAATGTACGAACCAATATTTGCCCTTTTTTGTGAACGAGTTAAAGAAAGTATCCAAGCAGGAACTTTCGCTAAACTTACTTTGGCCAAAACGATGGGCGATACTGAAATTAAAAATATCTATTTCCGCTTGGTTCTCAACGAAGACAATACGTTTTCTATTTCCTTAACTTCTCGTTATAAAACAGAAGAAATTGAAAGCATTCATACCTTAGATGAAGCGTTATTGGTTTTAGGTACTTACATCAAAAAGCCTTTTTTAACTGCACTTTTATTTACAACAGATAACGATGTGACTTTTAAGGTAAATAAAAAGAATGCAGGAAGTATTATCGAACAGCCGCCGACATTTAAAAATGCATCGCCTGTAATGTTGGAAATGATTGAGAAAGGAATTGTTTAAAATTAAACGATGGAGGAAATTAAGGAAATATTATGGAGGCAATTTGGAGCTGTAATAGATATGCTCGAGAGTTCAATCTTAGTGTGTCCTGAGAGTTTTTGGGATAAAAAAGATTTTTGGTATTCTGCTTATCACACCATTTTTTGGCTTGATTATTATTCATCTGTAAAACCAGACGAATTTTCTCCACCACAACCATTTTCTTTATCTGAATTTGATCCAAAAGGAATTTTACCGGAAAGAATTTACCTAAAGGAAGAATTGCTTGAATATCTTGAGCATTGCCGTAAAAAGGTTTTCTTTTTAATTGAAGGACTAAACGAAGAAACTTCAAAAGAAAGATTCATCACAAAGAAGAAAAATTATAACAGAATTGAAATGATTTTATACAACATGAGACATGTCCAGCATCATGTTGGCCAGCTAAATTTATTGTTGAGACAAAATGTTGATACAGCAGGAAAATGGGTTTCACAAACTGATAAAAAATATTGATTTATGAATACTCTAAGAACCTCTTAGTTTATTTCTTGAAAACATCCCTCTAAACCAGCTTTACAAACAAATTAGAAGCAATTTTATTCGAAATAGATAATTCTCTTCCGTCAACTTTAATTTTGACTGATAAATCGAATGATTCTTTAGATAAAAACTCGATTTTAGAACCCAAAGCGATTTCTTGTTTATCGAGGTATTTCAAAAATTCTGATGAAGTATCTTTTACGCCTACACAAACTCCGGTTTGATTTTCTTCTAATTCAGATAAAAGCTGTTTTTCTATTTTAATGATTCGGCCGTTTGCATCCGGAATTGGATCACCATGCGGATCTTCAGTTGGATTTCCCAGAAAATCATCCAAACGGTTAATCAGCTGTTCTGATTTAATGTGTTCCAGCTGTTCTGCAATATCATGAACTTCATCCCAGCTGAAATTGAGTTTTTCAACCAGAAAAACTTCCCATAAGCGATGTTTTCTTACGATCATTTTAGCAGCAAGTTTTCCGTTTTCTGTCAATGAAACGCCTTGGTACTTTTTATAATTAACCAAATCCTTTTCTGCGAGTTTTTTCAGCATATCTGTTACAGAGGAAGCTTTCGTTTCCATCATTTCAGCAATAGCATTAGTGCTTACTTCAGTTTCTAACGAAGCCGTAAGATGATATATCGATTTTAAGTAGTTTTCTTCTGAAAAGGTCATTTTTTTTTTTTCTTTTTGAGCGACAAAGTTGCAAAGGCTCAAAGGTTCAAAGTCGAAAATCTTTGTCCCTTTGTAACTCTGAACCTTTGAGCCTTTTTATTTAACAATCAACAAAGGTATAGAAATTTTATGTCTCAATTTATCTACCGTTGTACCGAAAAGAATATCTTTTAGTCCAGTGTGGCCGTGGGTTCCCATTACCAGAATATCGAAAAGTCCATTGTTTATGATTTCCGGAATTATCTTAGCTGGTTTTCCAAAACCAAGTTCAGTTTCAATATTGAATCCTTTTTCTGAAAGCATTTCTTTGTATCCTAATAATAATTTTTCGTCGATAGTAGTTTCATGATCGTGAACATGAGTGCCATACACTAAAGCGCCTACTGTTTCAACAATATGGATTAACGTATATTTTGCATCCATTCCGCCCAACTCGAAGGCATGGTTAAGTGCAGCTTCATCGGCATGAGAAAAATCTACAGAAACCGCAATGTTTTTAACTTCCTGAGTTTTCTTTTGAGAAAAATGAAGTTTCAGGTTGTGTGGAGAGTGATTGATTGTTTTTGCTTTGAATTTAGCGATAAACGGTTTAAAAATAATGTACAGCAATAATGCCGAAAATCCAAAAGCCAGCGGAACAACAGTAAACCATAACAAGGCGGGATTGTTAGAAGTTTCGAGCCATGAAGTGATTTCGTCATAAACTAATTTTGCATTCAATGAAACAATGATTGAAGCAATAATCCACGATACCACCTGAGTAGTTTTAGAGATATGAAAACCATTCATTTTCGATTTGTCGCTCACAAAGTGAATCAGCGGAATAATGGCAAATCCCAATTGAAGGCTCAAAATTACCTGACTTAAGATTAATAATTTCCCGGTTATATCTTCACCATAAATGTAAATCACAATTAAGGCCGGAACAATAGCAATTAAACGTGTAATGATTCTGCGGACCCATGGCTGAATTCTAAAATGGAGATAACCTTCCATTACAATTTGTCCCGCCAAAGTTCCAGTAACTGTTGAGCTTTGTCCTGCAGCAATTAAAGCAACGGCAAATAAAATCGGTGCCCATTTAGTTCCCAGTAAAGGCTCTAAAAACTGATGCGCATCCTGAATTTCAGCAACTTCAAACATTCCATTTTTATGAAAAGTAGCGGCAGCCAGAATCAATATCGCAGCATTTACAAAAAATGCGAGATTAAGAGCAATTGTTGAGTCAATAAGATTGTATTTCAAAGCTTGTTTGATTCCGGCAGGGGTTCGGTCAAATTTTCTCGTTTGTACCAAAGAAGAATGCAGATAAAGATTATGAGGCATTACCGTTGCACCAATAATTCCAATTGCAATATATAAAGCAGCCGAATTTGGAATAGAAGGCACAAGTCCGCCAATGATCTTGTGAATTTCAGGTTCGGCAAAAATCATTTCAAAAATAAATGAAAACCCAATAATTGCAACCAAAGCAATTATAAACGCTTCCATTTTTCGAATTCCCTTGTTAATCAAAAATAAAAGAAGGAAAGTGTCAAGAACGGTAATTAAAACACCCTCAAGAAGCGGAATTCCAAATAAAAGATTGATTCCAATTGCCATTCCCAGAACTTCTGCCAAATCGCAGGCGGCAATAGCGATCTCTGCCAGAAAATATAAAATGTAGTTAATGTATTTTGAATAAGTCTCTCTTGAAGCTTGCGCAAGGTCGCGCTGTGTAACAATTCCAAGACGTGCACTTAAACTCTGCAAAAGCAGAGCCATTAAGTTACTCATAAGTAAAACCCAGACAAGCGTATAGCCAAACTGGCTTCCGCCTGCAATATCTGTTGCCCAGTTTCCGGGATCCATATATCCAACGCTGACTAAATATGCCGGGCCTAAAAAGGCTAATATTTTCCTGAATCCTGTTTTTTTATGTTCTGTAGCAACCGATTGGTTTACTTCTTCTAAAGATTTAGTCATTGTAAAAGTATTGTTTTAACAAATATATGTAAAAATTACATTCGCTGAACAATATTTTTAGACGAGTCTAAAAGTTAAATGTTAGAATTCAAACATTTTGGGCACAATCCTGAAAGTGTAAAGTTAATTTCGTTTACTTTATAATTGTGCGGCATAATATAGCTTGGTTTTACAGTTTCCAGACAGGTGATTTCATGGCAGTTTTCACAGCTGAAATGTGCATGATTATGTATGTGCACACGCTGATGCGAATGATTGCATTTTGCATATTTTACTGTTCCGTCTAAATTGGAGATTTTATGAATTACATCTTCATTTACCAAACGATCTAATATTCTATAAATTGTGACGCGGTCGCAGACATCGTTCAATTGTTTTTGAATTTCGGTGTGAGACAGTGCAGTTTTAGATTTCTCAAAAACCTCTAAAACGGCTGTCTTTGCTGTAGTGTTACGCGTGGCTTTCATTTTGTTTTTGTATTAAAAATTAAAGCAACAATGTTGCAATTGAATTTATTGTGTATATTTGCAACAAAATTGCATTAAGCAAATGTACAAGAAATGAAGAAAACTACCTCATCCTTTTACGATATTTTAGGAATTTCAAGCGCCTCAATTTGTTTGATCCATTGTTTGATTTTTCCAATTTTAACCATCCTTCCATTGGGCATAAGTCATAATCCAATTATCGATTTAGTATTTGCTTCGATAGGCTTATTTGCAATTCTCAAAATTACGAAAAAATCAAATCTTTTGGTTTCTTCAATTTTGATTGTTTCAATTTGTCTAATCTGGATTAGTATTTTGACAGATATTTTCTTAGAGATACATCTGGATTTAATATATTTTGGAGGAATTGGAATGATTACAGGGCATTTGATTAATTACAAATTTCACAGAAAACAAAAACATTAAAAGTATTAGTTATGAAACGAAATGATTTTGACGTTATTATAATTGGCGGAAGTTACAGCGGATTATCTGCCGCTATGAGTTTAGGACGTTCTCTGCGTCAGGTTTTAGTTATCGACAGCGGTCTGCCCTGTAACAAGCAGACGCCGCATTCTCATAATTTTATTACACAAGACGGTGAAAAGCCTGCTGTTATTTCGGCGAAAGCCAAATTACAGGTTGACATTTATAAAACAGTTCAATTTTTTAATGGACTTGCAGTAAAGGCATTTAAAAAAAATAAAGGCTTCGAAATTACAACTGAATCAGGCGATGTTTTTACTTCGAGAAAAGTATTATTTGCGACAGGAGTTAAAGATTTGCTTCCGAAAATTAATGGTTTTGCAGAATGTTGGGGAATTTCAGTATTACATTGTCCGTATTGTCATGGGTATGAAGTTAAAAATGAAAAAACGGCGATTATTGCCAATGGTGAAATGGGGTTTGAATATGCCAAATTGATTTCGAACTGGACAAAAGATCTCCGCTTATGTACCAATGGAAAATCAGAGCTAACTCCTGAACAAACTCAGATTCTTAAAAATCATGGCGTGCAGATTTTTGAAGAACAAATTGAATCTTTTGAAAATCAAGAAGGTTATGTTCAAAATATTGTTTTCAAAAATCAGGATAAAGTAGAAGTAAAAGCTATTTATGCCAGACCGCCTTTTGAACAGCATTGCGCAATTCCTGAAACTTTGGGCTGTGATCTTAACGAACAAGGCTTATTAAAAGTTGATGCAATGCAAAAGACAAATATCTCTGGAATTTTTGCAAGTGGAGATTGTACAACACCAATGCGATCTGTTGCTATTGCCGTTTCTACTGGTTCTTTCGCGGGAGCGGTGATTAACAAAGAACTTATTGATGAAGATTTTTGAGCTATAATCCCGACAGGGTTTTAAAACCTGTCGGGTTTTATTGAAAGAATTGCACAGCCCTGACTTTTGCTGGACGCTGTTCAAATTTGCACAACATTTTTAACGGATTGAAAATGAAATGTTTTAAAAAATATGTTTCGGGATAAGTGTATGTCAAATTTAATTTTTAGTTTTGTCTAAAATTAATTTTAAAACAATGAAATATTTATTTTTGACAATATTAATAATAACATCTAAATCTATATATTCTCAAAATATATCAGGAAAAATAACTGCAAATAGTCCTGTTGTGCAGGGAATTAATGTTATTTTGTTAAATACAAACTTTAAAACAAAAACCGATTCTTTGGGAATTTATCAGTTTCTAAATATTCCAAAAGGAACCTATAAATTACAAGTAACCTCTGCAGGATTCAAACCTATAGTTCAAAGAATATCCCTTTTAGAAAATCAGGATTTGAACTTAGATTTTGAATTAGAAGAAGATCAAAACGAATTGAACGAAGTTGTAGTTTCGGGAACTTTAAAACCTGTAAAACGATTAGAAAGTGCTGTTCCTGTTGAGGTGTATTCTCCGGTTTTTTTCAAGAAAAACCCAACCCCAAGTATTTATGATGCGCTCCAGAATATAAACGGCGTTCGTCCACAATTGAATTGCGGTGTCTGTAATACAGGAGATATTCATATAAACGGATTAGAAGGTCCATATACTTTGGTAATGATCGACGGAATGCCAATTGTAAGCAGTCTTTCGACGGTTTACGGTTTGTCTGGAATTCCAAATTCATTGGTTGAAAGAATTGAAATTGTAAAAGGCCCCGCTTCGTCTCTTTACGGAAGTGAGGCAGTTGGAGGTTTGATTAATATTATTACTAAAAACCCAGCCAATGCGCCGGCTTTTTCTGCGGATTATTTTACGACTTCTTATTTTGAAAGTAATCTTGACTTGGGAATGAAGTTTAATGCAGGTAAAAAAGCAATTTCACTTATCGGAATTAATTATTTTAACTACGATCAGGTTATCGATAAAGACAAAGATAATTTTACTGATGTCACGCTTTCTGAACGAATTTCGGTTTTTAATAAATGGAGTTTTAAACGAAATCATAATCGCCTTTTTACTATTGCAGCGCGCGGTATGTACGAAGACCGATGGGGAGGAGACATTCGCTGGGAAAAGAAATACCGGGGCGGTGACGAAATCTACGGCGAAAGTATTTATACCAAAAGAGCCGAATTAATTGGAAGCTACCAATTACCTTTTGAAGAAAAACTAATGTTTTCGTTCTCTGGAAATGTTCATTATCAGGACAGCCGATACGGAACGACATCATATATTGCCAATCAGAAAATTGGATTTGTGCAATTAACGTGGGATAAAAAAATTGGACGAAACGATCTGCTGGCGGGAATTGCAAGCCGATATACGTATTATGACGATAATACACCGGCAACTAAAGAGGCTGAAAATACCTGGCTTCCCGGAATTTTTGTTCAGGACGAAATTACATTTTCTCCCAAAAGTCAGGTTTTGCTGGGAGCCAGATACGATTATAACTCGATTCACGGTTCGATATTTACACCAAGATTTGCTTATCGATTTAAAGCAGACGAAAACACAATTTTTAGATTAAATGCCGGAACAGGATTTCGGGTTGTGAATCTATTTACCGAAGATCATGCCGCTTTAACCGGTTCGAGAGATGTTGTAATTAAAAATGACTTGAAACCAGAGAAATCAGTAAACGTGAATTTGAATTATATTCAGAAAATCAACTTTGGAAATGGAACATTTATGGGAATTGAAACAACAGCTTTTTATACCAGATTCAGCAACAAGATTATTTCAGATTATGAAACAAATCCAAACGAAATCATTTATAATAATATTGAAGGCTACGCTTTAAGTCAGGGAATCAGCACGAATATTGATCTTAATTTTCCATCGGGATTAAAATTTATTGTAGGGGCAACGGTTTTAGATAATAAAAATGTCGAAAACGGAATTTCAGAAAGACCTTATTTGACTGAGAATTTTACTGGAACGTGGAGCATTTCATATAAAATTCAGCCTTGGGATTTATCAATAGATTATACAGGAAATGTTTACAGTCCAATGAAACTTCCTTTATTAAGTGAAACAGATCCAAGAAGTCCAAAATCGCCTTGGTACAGTATTCAAAACATTCAGTTTACCTATTCGGGATGGAAAGATTTTGAAGTTTATGGCGGAGTTAAAAACTTATTGAACTTTACGCCAAAACAAAATAATCCTTTTTTAATTTCGAGAACCAATGATCCGTTTGATAAAAATGTGCAATACGATTCAGCAGGAAAAGTATTGGTTACTCCTGATAATCCGTATGGTTTGACGTTTGATACCACTTATGTTTATGGGCAAAACCAGACTATTCGAGGATTTTTGGGATTGCGATATACTTTGAGATAAATTTATTAGGCCACAGATTATACGGATTATACGGATTTTTATTTATTCATTTCTTATAAAAATTTGTCAGACTGAGCGAAGTCGAAGCCTTCGTTTCAATTGAAGCGCCCTTCGGCTTCGCTCAGGGTGACGTTAGAAAAAATCCTTTTAATCCCTATAATCTGTGGCAAAAAACAAAAGAATAATGAAAAAGCTATTTCTATTAATCTTCTTCTTCGGGATTTCAGCAACGGGTTTCTGTCAGCTGAAAAACAATTCTTTTGAAGAAATAGACAGTTTACAGCAAATTCAAAAACGAAAAATCATTGTTTTCATTCATACCAATTGGTGTCAGTTTTGCCAAAGAATGAAAACAGCGACCTTCAAAAACCAAGAAATCATCGAAAAATTAAACTCTGATTTTTATTTCATTAGTTTCAATGCCGAAGAAAAACGGGATATTACATTTAATAATCAAACTTTTAAATATCTGCCTTCTGGAAATAATGTCGGTATTCATGAACTGGCTTTGCAATTGGGAACTCAAAACAATCAAATTGCATATCCGGTTTTGTGTGTTTTGAATGAGAAAAATGAGATTGTTTTTCAATATTCAAACTATTTATCGTCTAAAGATTTTAAAGTACTTTTAGAAAAACTACAAGAATAAATTTTTCTTATTTTTGAGAATGAACTCTTCGCAAATTAAACATTTCAATTACATCTTTACCGGAACAGGTCTTGCATCTTTAATGACCATTTACAAAATGGTGTTATCTGGAAAATTCACAGATAAAACTATTCTGCTGCTGGATCAGGATTTTAAGAAAACAAATGACAGAACCTGGTGTTTTTGGGAAAAAACAGAAAGTGTATGGAATCCGGTTGTTTCAAAAAAATGGGATTCGGCCTTGTTTGCCAATGAAAATTTTAAACGCAATTTGGATTTGAAGCCTTACACATATAATAAAATCAGCGGATTAGATTTTTATAATTTTGTTTTCGAAGCCATTTCAAATCAATCGAATATTACTTTTTTAAATGAAAAAGTAACGGATATCAACGAACTCGAAACACATGTTTTTGTTGGAACTGAAGAAAATCGATATACCTGCGATTATTTATTCAACAGCATATATACTAAGGCTTTCGCCGAAAGCCAAACGAAATATCCTGTTTTGCAGCAGCATTTTGCGGGCTGGTTTGTAAAATCAGAATCAGAAGTTTTTAATCCGGATGAGGTAACTTTCATGGATTTTTCGGTAGAGCAGAAAGGGAATACAAGATTTATGTATGTTTTGCCAGCTTCTAAAACCGAAGCATTGGTTGAATATACACTGTTTTCAGAAAAACTGCTTGCTGCAGAAGAATATGAAAAGGAGATTCAACTGTATTTGAAAAAACTCGGGATTAATGAATTTGAAATTACAGAAAAGGAGCAGGGAAGTATTCCCATGACCTGTTACCCTTTTTGGAAAAAAAATACCAAACGGGTTTTAAATATTGGTACCGCGGGCGGATGGACAAAAGCCAGCACAGGTTATACGTTTAAAAACTCGGATAAAAAATCATCGGAATTAGTGGAATTTCTTCAAAATAATACTTCGGCTCCGCTCAATATGAAAGCATTTCATAAGAAAAGCCGATTCTGGTTTTATGATTTACTTCTTTTAGATATACTTTATCGTCATAATGAATTAGGAAGTACTGTTTTTTCATCTTTATTCAGAAAAGGAAATCCTGCTTTGATCTTTAAATTCCTTGATGAAGAAACAAGTCTCGCTGAAGATCTTAAAGTAATTTTAAAATGTCCCAAACTGCCTTTTATTAAAGCATTGTTTCGTGTGGCTTTAAAATAATTTTTTTGTTTAAGACGTCTTTTAGATTCCTAAATTTAAGGAAAGAGCTAAAGGATGAAAAAATGTCTTATTTTTTGGTTTTAATAACTTTTGGGGGAGGTAATAAAAATAGGATAACATTTAGATTTGCCTTATATAATCGGTTATTAACGATAACGAACTAATGGGAAATCGTAAAAAAATAAAATTTGATAAAGAAACAGAAGTAATTGGTGAAATTTGTAAAGCACTGGGGCATTCGACTAGAATTCATATTATGACTCTTTTATGGAAAAAAAACAATAGAACTTGTGGTGAAATTGTCGAACTACTGCCATTTGCACAATCAACAATTTCTAAACATTTGCTGGAACTGAAAAAAGCAAATCTGGTAAATATAAAAAATAAAGGGAAAAAAATAATCTACTCTATCGAAGTAGATAAGATACAAATACTTAAAAAGTTTTTTGCCAATTTCATTTCAACAATTGATATTTCTGAACAGGATAAATCTACCGTTTTAAAAACCAGACATAAGGTAAAAGGAAGAAACAGCCATTTGAAGCAGTACAATTATGAATTTCCTCATAAGAAAATAAAAGATGAGACACTTTAGATTGTTTGCGGCGTAATAATTTTCTTTTGATTTAAATTTTAATATTGAACTATAACAAAACTTTATACTTCAAATTAACTAGTTGCGAGTAAACTTTGTAACTTTGCAGATCAAAAGTAAAATTTTAAAAAATAAAAATATGTATCCACTAGACATGGTAAAACCAATGGAAGCTGAATTAACAGCTGCAGGTTTTCAAGATTTACATAGTGCTGAAGCTGTTGAGAATGCTATCAAAGCTGAAGGCACCACTTTAGTTGTTGTAAACTCTGTTTGCGGTTGTGCTGCTAGAAATGCACGTCCGGGAGCAAAAATGAGTTTACAAGGAGCTAAAAAACCAGATCACCTAATTACAGTTTTTGCTGGTGTTGACAGAGAAGCGGTTGATGCTGCAAGACAACATATGTTTCCTTTTCCTCCATCATCGCCATCTATGGCTTTGTTCAAAAACGGAGAATTGGTTCACATGTTAGAACGTCATCATATCGAAGGACGTCCAGCTGAAATGATCGCTGAGAATTTGCAAGATGCGTTTAACGAGTTTTGTTAATTTAATAGGTTCAAAGTAACAAAGTTACAGAGATACAAAGTTTAGAAAAAGGGCTGTTTCAATTTTGAAACAGCCCTTTTTCGTTCTATATTTTGTTCCGTAGGAACATTCCGTTGGTAGAAAATTATATTGTTATAAATGTTTTACGTTCCGTAGGAACGTTTGACATCATTAGATAATTAAAAAATGACGTCCAAACGTTCCTAACGTAAATGGGCGATTGCTATTTTTTTTCTACCGATGAAACATTCCTACGGAATCATAGCTAGATAAAAACAAAAAACTTAGTATCTCAGAATCTTAGCGACTTAAAAAAATCTTAGAACCTTAGTTTCTTAGCATCTCAGAACCTTTAAAAGCTCCATCCTCCGCCCAGCGCTTTATATAACTGAACCATTGAACTTAATTGTTTTTGAGTTAACTGAGAAAGGCTCAACTGCGCTTCAAACAAGGATCTTTGTGCGTCCAAAACTTCTAAGTACGAAACATAACCGTTGTAATATCTGGCGTTTGAAAGATCGTAGTTTTTTTGAGCGGCAACGACTTGTCTGTTTCTGGCAGTCCATTCTTCTTTAAACATCGCCACGTTTTGGAGCGAGTTCTCGACTTCAGAAATTGCGGTTAAATAGGTTTTCTGGAAATTGAATTTCATTTCTTCTGCAATTTGTCGATTCACTTCAACGCGTCTTTTGTTTTTTCCAAAGTTGAAGATCGGACCTGCAACTCCAGCACCGACATTTTGTGTATAAGAACCGTCGTTAAATAAATCTCCAACCGTAATACTTGCAAAACCGGCAAGCGCCCCAATGTTAAATGACGGATATCGCAACGCTTGTGCAACACCAATTCTTTCAAAAGCGGCTTTGTATAAATACTCCTGACGTTTTACATCGGGCCTGTTTTCCAGTAATGCAGATGGTACAGAAGTTGGGAACTCTGTTAAAATCAATAATTCACTGTTGGTTTTTCCTCTTGGAATAGGCTGTGGAACTTGTCCAATCAGAATTGAAATTGAATTTTCTAAAGCCGTAATCTGTCTTTTAATTAGCGGAATATTTGCTTCGG
The DNA here is from genome assembly GCF_052044235.1 of Flavobacterium sp. 22659. Classification (NCBI taxonomy): domain Bacteria; kingdom Pseudomonadati; phylum Bacteroidota; class Flavobacteriia; order Flavobacteriales; family Flavobacteriaceae; genus Flavobacterium; species Flavobacterium sp. 22659. Next base: position 36,502 of record NZ_JBQEMU010000030.1, on the reverse strand, counting down.
CAATGGCAACCTGCTGTTCGATTTGTACTTTATCCAATTCCGCAACATAACCGCTTATAAAACGTTCGTTGATAATATCATACGCTTTTTGTCTGGTTTCTAAAGTGTGAATGGTAATTTCCAATTGATTATCAAAGTCACGCAGTTCAAAATAAGAAGTCGCAATTGTACTTACAATATTAGACAACACTACTTTTCGGGCTTCATCAGAAGCTAAAAGTTCATTTTGTAAAGCTTTAGTCTGATGACGGTATTTTCCCCAAAAATCAAGTTCCCAAGACATATTGGCAAATACAGACGAAGGCTGCATGAAAGTTTCGGCACTATTGACCTGACCTGAATATTGAAAAGCAGGAAATAAATCGGCTTTTGCCATTCCAAGATTGGCTTGTACTTGCTCTAGTCGAGCAATGGCAATTTTAAGATCATAATTGTTCTGGATTCCTTTTTCAATCAAACCAATTAAGACATCATCGTTAAATATCGATGACCATTTTATAGTCGTAACCGATTTTGTACTATCAGCAGGCTGATGGCTATAACGGAAAGAATCTGCCTGAGGCTGTTCGGGTTTGGCATATTTTGGTCCAACCATACATCCGTAAGGAAAAACAGCTGCCAAAAATATCACTAGAAGTATTTTTAGAGTTTTCATTGTTCGTCCTTTTTAGGTTCATCGGTTTCATCGGTTTTTTTCTTTCCGAAGGTTTCAATAAATACAAACAATACGGGAATCAGACAAACTCCCAAAATAGTAGCGACAAGCATCCCGCTAAAAACTGTCATACCCATAACTTTTCTGGCTTGGGCTCCTGCACCGGTTGCCGTCAGCAATGGAACAACTCCCAAAATGAAAGCAAAAGCCGTCATTAAAATAGGACGGAAGCGCAGTTTTGCAGCATATAAAGCAGCATCTTTGGCAGGCATTCCTTTTTCATATTCTTCTTTTGCAAATTCTACAATCAGAATCGCATTTTTGGCAGCTAATCCGATCAGCATTACCAAACCAATCTGCGCAAAAACATTATTTACATAATCCGGGCTGAGTAATCGGCAGATGTATAATCCTAGAAATGCACCAAAAACCGCAAAAGGCGTTCCGAGTAAAACACTGAAAGGCAGTTTCCAGCTTTCGTATTGGGCGGCGAGAATTAGAAACACGAAAAGCAGTGCCATGATAAAAACGGTATTTCCTTTTCCTTCTGCCTGTTTTTCCTGATAACTCATGTTTGCCCATTCGTAACCCATTCCTGCAGGAAGTACTTTAGCGGCCGTTTCCTGTAAAGCAGTCATGGCTTGCGCCGAAGTAAATCCGGGAGCGGGAGTTCCGCCAATTTCTGCAGCTCGGTACAAATTGAAACGAGTTGTAAATTCTGGACCGCTTACTTTTCGGATTGTGGCAATACTCGAAATCGGAATCATTTTGTTGTCTTTGCTCCGAACAAATATCTTATTAATGTCCTCTGGATTTACGGTATAACTTGGGTCAGCCTGAAGCAATACGATATACTGTCGTCCAAATTTGTTGAATTCATTAATGTATTGCCCTCCTAAACTGGCACCAATAGCGATATTCACATCAGATAAAGAAAGATTGAGTTCTGTTACTTTTTCCCTGTCGATGTCCAGACTAATCTGTGGCACATTCGGATTAAAAGTCGTTCGAATCGTTCCAATTTCAGGTCTCTTTTTGGCTTCAGCCATAAATTGCTGTGCATTTGCAAAGAGATACTGTGGAGTATTTCCTTCCCGATCCTGAAGCATCATCGAGAATCCGGCTGCATTTCCAATTCCTGTAATCGGCGGAGGACCAAATGCAAAAACAGTTGCTTCGGGAATTCCGAAAACCACTTTTCCGTTGACTTCTTTTAAAATTTGGAAAACGTCTTGTTCCCGTTCTTTCCATTCTTTTAAAGCAACGAAGAAAAATCCGTTGTTGGTTGCCACCGAGTTTTTGATTAAACTAAATCCAGCGACCGAAGTATAATATTCAACACCTTGATTTTTTGAAAGGATATGTTCTACTTTCTGAATCACTTTCCCCGTTCTTTCTAAAGATGATGCGCCAGGAAGTTCAATGTTTACAAACATATAGCCTTGATCTTCTTCGGGTACAAAACCGCCGGGAATTTTCCCTCCCAACAGAATAATCGCTCCAACGATAATTCCGATGAAGATTAAGCTTCGAGCCGTTTTTTTAATTAGAAAACCAGAAAAGCCAGTGTATTTATTGGTGAATTTTCCAAATTTATCATTAAACCATCCAAAGAATTTTCCGAGCCAGCCTTTTGCTTCCTGATTGGGTTTTAATAAAAGGGAACATAAAGCCGGACTTAAAGTTAAAGCGCTTAATGCAGAGAAAATCACTGATATAGCAATTGTAATAGCAAATTGTTGATACAATCTTCCTGTAATTCCAGGTGTTAAAGCTACGGGAATAAAAACGGCGGTCAATACAATCGCAATGGCAATTACGGGACCCGAAACTTCTTTCATAGCCTGATTGGTGGCTTCGCGGGGAGACATTCCGTGTTCTATATGATGCATTACGGCTTCAACAACCACAATGGCATCGTCGACGACAATTCCGATGGCCAATACTAATCCTAAAAGCGAAAGTACATTTATGGAAAATCCAAGTATTGGAAAAAGCATAAAAACCCCAATCAACGAAACAGGAACGGTTAAAAGCGGAATTAAAGTCGCACGCCAGTTTTGGAGAAAGATAAAAACCACGATAATTACCAGAATAATGGCTTCGACCAAAGTGTGCATGATTTCATTGATTCCTTCGGAAATGGCCAGAGTAGTATCTAATGAAACACGATATTTCAAATCCTGTGGAAATCTTTTGCTGAGTCTTTCGATTGTGTTTTTTACATTTTCGGCAACTTCCAATGCATTAGAACCCGGCATTTGTTTAATTCCGATAGTTCCTGCTGGATTTCCATTTAATTTCGCAATTGAAGCATAGCTTTCTGTTCCTAAAGTTACCGTTCCAATATCTTTTAAACGAACCTGCTGATTATTGATGTTTGATTTTAAAATGATATTTTCAAAATCTTCTGGATTCACCAAACGGTCTTTCAGCATGACGTTATAAGTAAACTCGTTATTCTCGGTTGCCGGCGGAGCACCAAATTTTCCTCCGGGCGCAATGGCATTTTGATCCTGGATAGATCGTATAATATCAGGCACCGTCAAATTGTATTTGGCCATAATATCGGGCTTGACCCAAATTCGCATGGCATAATTACTTCCTCCATAAAGCGTAACTTCTCCAACTCCTTTTATACGCGCCAAAGCATCTACAATGTTGATATTGGCATAATTGGTCAGAAAGTTTCCATCAAAAGTTTTGTTGGGAGAATACAGGGACAAAATCAGCATGGGCATTGAGAGCGACTTTTTTGTGGTAACTCCTGTTGTCTTAACGTCATTAGGAAGTTTGTTGGTCGCTTCGTTAACGCGGTTCTGGGTCAGCATGGTAGCATTATCCAAATCCGTTCCCATATCAAACGTAATATTTAACGTCATACTCCCATCACCTGTGTTTGTGGACTGCATGTAAAGCATGTTTTCAACTCCGTTTACCTTTTGCTCGATTGGCGTGGCAACGGCCTGCTCAACGTTTAAAGCATTTGCTCCACGATAACTTGTTGAAACTTGTACCAAAGGCGGTGCAATTTCCGGATATTGAGCAATAGGTGTTGAAAGGACAGAAAGGCCTCCAATTAAAACAATGAAAATGGAGAGAACAATAGCAACGATTGGTCTGCGTACAAAGAAATTATCCATAATCTAGTTGTTTAGAGATGATGCAATCTGCTTTTTATCTTTGTCGGCTACATAAGGAACGGGAACAACAGTTGATCCGGGCTGAATAAACTGATTTCCAATAATAGCGACTTTTTCGTCGGGTTTTAAACCTTTGGTAATAATCCAGTCGACACCAATTTTTTGTCCGACTTCAACCATTCGGGTTTGAATCGTGTTTTTAGAATCTATAATTGAAACCTGAAAAAGTCCCTGAATTTCGGTTACTGCTTTTTGAGGAACAACAATGGCATCTTTTTGAGTACGAATTAAAACACGAACTTTTGCAAATTGTCCGGATCGTAAAGTGCCATCTGGATTAGGAAACTGTGCTTCGATGGTTACAGTTCCGGTTGTAGGATCTATTTTAGTATCGGAGAAATTGAGACTTCCTTTGTATGGGTGGGTACTTCCGTCAGATAGTATTAAAGAAAGATCAGTAATACGTTCTCCGGCTTTGACCTGTTTTTGATATCGTAAATAATCAGATTCACTGACCGTAAATTGTACTCTTACTTTTTCTAGTTTAGAAACGGTATTGAGTTTTGCATCATTTCCAATTCTGGTAATATAATCTCCTAATCGGGCATTCGAAAGTCCAATTACGCCATCAATTGGAGATTTGATATCGCAGTAGCTTCTTTCAATCTGCTGATTTCTTAAACTGGCCTGTACACTGTTGAGGTTGGATCGTGCGGCTTTGTCTTTCGCGACAGCGGCATCCAATTCACGTTTACTGACTGCATTCATATCAGCAAGCGGACGGATTCTTTTTAATTCTTCTTCGGCATTTACCAAATTACTTTGAGCGCCGGCAACTTGTCCGCGAACCTGCTCTACTTTGGTATCATATTCTAACGGGTCTATGGTATATAAAAGCTGGCCTTTTTTGACTCTCTGGCCTTCTTTGAAATGAATTCCGGTGAGAATACCATCAACTCTTGCGATTAATTCAATGTCTAAATCTCCAAAAGTCTGTCCTGCAAAATCTTTATAAATGGGGACATCTTCACTTTTGACCGTAACAAAAGGAGCCTGCATTGGAGGAGGAGCTTTGGGCTGTTCTTTTTTGCAGGAAGTAAATAAGGTTAAAAGAAAGAAGAGGGGGAGGATTGGTAGTTTTAAAGCATTCATAATCATAAATGTTAAAATTATACACATAAATTTAATAAATTTTTGTAACCAATTGATAAACAATGATTGTTTTTTATTAAAGCAACTTTGTTGCCTATAAAAATCACTTTAATTATGAACTTACATTTCTTAGTATGGTCCAAAAATCAAGCATTTTTATTGTTTTTAAAATTGAAAAGAAAGCCTTACCTTTGCGCCCGAATTTATTCCATTTATAGATTCGCAATTCATTTATTCTTAACTTAAAAATGTTTATAGCATGCAACTGTATAACACTTTAAGCGCAGAAGAAAGAGCCATCATGATCGATGATGCCGGTAAACAACGACTAACGTTGTCTTTCTATGCGTATGCCAAAATTCAAGATCCACAAAAATTTCGTAACGATTTATTTCTTGCCTGGAATGCACTAGATGCATTGGGAAGAATTTACGTTGCCCATGAAGGAATTAATGCTCAGATGAGTGTTCCTGCCGAAAATTTTGAAGCTTTTAGAGAAACCCTCGAAGCTTATGATTTCATGAAAGGCATACGATTGAATGTTGCTGTAGAACAAGACGATCATTCCTTTTTAAAATTGACCATCAAAGTGCGTCACAAAATCGTTGCCGACGGTTTAAACGATGAAACATTTGATGTTACTAATATTGGCGTTCACTTAAAAGCCAAAGAATTCAACGAAATCCTTGATGATCCAAATACTATTGTGGTAGATTTTAGAAATCACTACGAAAGTGAAGTTGGTCATTTTAAAGGTGCGATTACTCCAGATGTAGAAACTTTTAGGGAGAGTCTGCCAATCATCAACGAACAGCTTAAAGATCACAAAGACGATAAAAATCTGGTAATGTATTGTACTGGAGGTATTCGATGTGAAAAAGCAAGTGCTTATTTTAAACACCAAGGTTTCAAAAACGTTTATCAGTTAGAAGGCGGTATTATTAATTACGCTAAACAATTGAAAGAAGAAGGTTTAGAAAGTAAATTCATCGGTAAAAACTTTGTATTTGATAATCGTCTTGGCGAAAGAATTACAGATGATATTATTTCACAATGCCACCAATGTGGAAAACCTTGTGATAACCATACAAACTGCGAGAATGACGGCTGTCATTTATTGTTTATTCAGTGTGATGACTGTAAAGCTGCAATGGAAAACTGCTGTTCTACAGAATGTTTAGAGATTATCCACATGCCTTTGGTTGACCAGGTTCGTTTAAGAACTGGAAAACAAGTTGGAAACAAGGTATTTAGAAAAGGAAAATCGGAAAACCTTAAATTCAAACATTCAGGAGAATTACCAGAAACTGCTTTGGCAACAGCTCAAAAGCCAGCAGATATTCGTCAGAAAATAAAAGTAAAGAAAGTACTTCTTGGAAAAGCGGAACATTATTATGTAAAAGCTCAGGTTGGACAATTTACTATAGAAAACCAAGAGTTAAACAGCGGTGATAAAATCCTAATTTCTGGCCCAACTACGGGTGATCAGGAAATGGTTTTGAATAGAATCATTGTTAATGGAGCAGAAACTCAAACTGCTAAAATTGGTGATAAAGTTACCTTTGAGGTTCCATTTCGTATTCGTTTGTCAGATAAGTTGTATAAAATTGTAAATTAGCGGTTTTTTAAAACCCTAATTTACAATGTCACATTCTTTTACCAAATTATGGATTCACGCAATTTGGGCAACTAAAAATCGTAAGGAATTAATTGATTTTTCAATTGAGAAAAACGTGCATGATTATGTTCACGATGAATTAATTGATTTGGATTGTCCTGTTAGAATCATTAACGGAATGCCTGACCACATACATGTTTTATTTTTATTAAATCCGAAAAAATCTCTATCAGATGTAATTCGTCAAGCAAAAGGAGGATCTTCTCATTGTATAAATGGAGTAAATCTAATTCCTGAAAAATTCGCGTGGCAAACTGGTTACGCAGCTTTTGCAGTAAGCGAATCTCAGTTAGATGCTGTTTATAATTATATCAAAAATCAAAAACAACATCATCTTAAGAAAAACGGACAAGATGAATTTGATGATTTTGTAAAATTGCATGGATTGGGGGATAAATGATCGTTTGGCTTAACGATGCGTTTCCCGTGGTTGAAACCACGGGCTATATTTAATAAACATGCGATAGAAAAACATAGCCTGCGGTTTCAACCGCATGGACACAATGAATTTCCTCAACGATTATGCATTTTGTAGGATTGAATTCGACACGTTCCCCGTGGTTTCAACCACGGGCTATATTTGAAAAACATTCTTAGATAAAACATAGCCTGGGGTTTCAATCGCAGAAACGCAACGGATATCCTCAACAATTGTGTATTTTTTAAAATTTGAATCTTCAACGTTACGCAACAATACGTTTCCCACGGTTGAAACCGTGGGCTATGTTTAACGAAGATTGTGTAAGGATTTACAAATATTTTTTAAAATATAAACTATGATATAAATCATAGGAATCTAATCTACACCCACATTATTTTTGTCAATTGTTAGATGACTGATTAAAAAATCATTTCATTGAAATAATAGAATCAAAAATGACAATTAACAATGCAATTGAACTCATGTCTCCAGCGGGAGATTTTGAGTCGCTTCAGGCTGCCTTAGATAATGGCTGTGATTCCATATATTTTGGAGTTGAACAGCTTAATATGCGTGCACGTTCGACAGTGAATTTTACGATTGACGATTTAAAAGAAATTGCCAATCGATGCGAAGCCAAAAACGCTCGAAGCTATTTGACTTTAAACACCATTATTTACGATCACGATTTATCAGTTGTAAAAATCTTATTGACAAAAGCTAAAGAAGCAAACATTACAGCGGTAATTGCTTCTGATCAAGCCGTAATTGCTATGGCAAGATCAATTGGAATGGAAGTTCATATTTCAACACAATTGAATATAACAAATATTGAAACCATTAAATTCTACAGCTTATTTGCCGATACTATGGTTTTAAGCCGTGAATTAAGCTTACGTCAGGTAAAGAACATCACAGATCAAATTGAAAAAGAACAGATCAAAGGACCAAACGGAAATTTAGTAGAAATCGAAATTTTCGGTCATGGCGCTTTATGCATGGCAGTTTCGGGGAAATGTTATTTGAGTCTGCATTCGAATAATTCATCTGCGAATCGTGGTGCGTGCAAACAAAACTGCCGAAAAAAATATACTGTTATCGATCAGGAAACAGGTTTTGAAATTGAATTGGATAACGAATACATGATGTCGCCAAAAGATTTGTGCACTTTGGATTTCTTAGATCAGGTAATTGATTCCGGAATTAAAGTTTTAAAAATCGAAGGACGAGGTCGTGCTCCGGAATATGTAGCAACGGTAACTAAAACGTATCGTGAAGCTATCGACGCGTACTACGACGGAACTTTTTCAAAAGAAAAAACCGCAGTTTGGGTGAAAGCATTAGAAACCGTTTACAACCGCGGATTCTGGTCGGGATATTATTTGGGTCAGGAATTAGGAGAATGGAGTGATATTCCAGGATCTGCAGCGACTCAGAAAAAGGTGTATGTGGGTAAAGGAACCCATTATTTTCCAAAAGCTGAGGTTGGGCAGTTTAAGATTGAGGCTTATGATATTAAAATCGGCGATAAAATCTTAGTAACAGGACCAAGCACCGGCGCTCAGGAAATGATTATTGATGAAATGTTTGTAAATGATGTCGCGGGAGAAAAAGCCACAAAAGGCGATGACTGCAGTTTCAAACTGCCATTTAGAATCAGAATGTCGGACAAATTATATAAAATTGTTGAGGCATAATGGTTATCGTAACTTTACAAAGAGATAAATGCATTGGCTGTAATTACTGTGTCGAAATGGATCCCGTCCATTTTCAAATGTCTAAAAAAGACGGGAAATCGGTTTTAATTCATTCGCAGAATGCAAAAGGCTTTTATACTTTAAAATCTCCAAATCATACTATTGTCGAAAGTTGTGAATTGGCCGCGAAAGCTTGTCCAGTAAAGATTATTACAGTTAAAGAAACCTAGGAATATTTTATCACATAAAAAAGAGTCGCAATTTTGCGACTCTTTTGCATTTAACGCATTGTAACAATATATTACGATGGTAATGTTTATGCCTCTTCGATTTTTACTCTTTCAATATTCTCTTCAATTTCAGCCCATTCTGGAGATTCCCAAAATATGGCAATATGAAGATTATATATTCCAATTGCCCCATAAGAAAAGACGCAGAAATAATAGAAACCACTTGGGATTTCCTTATAGAAAAAGAATAGGGATCCTAGAGCTAATAATGCAAAACCTATCCAAACACCTTTTCTAAAATAGATTATAGAAATATACAATGCGATAACTATTCCAGTTAAGCAAATTAAGTTCTGACGGTTTAATCCAAGCCCTATAAATTTGTAAAATGCATAAACACTTACTGCAAACAGAAGAAATGCCTGGAAGTATAATTTTCTTTGATTTTCATCTTGTTCTATTTCTAAATATTCAGCATCTGTCAATGGAGTATTTTTGCGAAAAAAGAATAATAAAGGAATCAAATTAACTATAGGTATAAAGCTCACCAGATATATCCATAAAGGTCTTCTGCGCAAAGCACCTAACTGTAAAAGCAATAGTTGAGAGAATAATAAATAGACAAATGTAAGTTGAAAAACCACGCGAATAGCTGTATATATGTCATAGTAAGTTCTCGAAATGCTTGGTGCCAAAGAACTGAACCAATTCACAGAGAATTGTTCTGTAAAAACAAAATGAACAGCAAGGAATGAAGTAAACAGCAGGAAAAAATGCATTGTAAATTTTTTATAGCTTAGAAAAGCAGTAGCAGGTATTTTTATAAAACTCTTAAAAGAAAATCCTGCATCTAATAAAAGTATAAAATAGAAAAAAGACAGTATCGCAAATAATCTTGAAAATACTATTTCGTAAGATGGAACAGAACCATAAAAATCGCTGAAAGTTAATATAGAAACTGTTTTTTGGTATAAAGCATCTATGTTTATAAGCGTAAACATTCCTATTAAATAACCTAAAAAGCTAATTTTTTTTCCGTAAAGTATTTTTCCTCTTAGTGCTCCATATAAGGCATAAGGTTGCAAATAACCTAAAAGAACATAAATTATAAAAAACGAACTGTTATCGTAAGATTCACGAAGGTCTGAAAAAGTAGAGATTATATTTGATAATATTGCTGGCAGACATAATAAGAGAATATATTTTAATTTGTCAAATTTCTTTTCATTAAAAGCTTCCCAGCAAAGTGTTATTATTAGAGTTAATATATCGATTATTGTATTCAAAATATTTGTCCACATAGGCAGGCTTTGTGGTCCTCGAAAAGGCGTTAGCATGCCTAACAATCCCGCTCCTCCGCCATGCGAGATGGAAAAATTGTTTGTGACAAACTGTTTTATGATAAGAAGAAGGGCAATAATTGCCAGAGGGAAAGTTACCGCCTTAAACTTTGAAAAATTAAAGTGATAAAAATAGTTTATTTCTTCTTCTGACTGGTTAAGTAAATTTTCGGTGTTCATTTTGGTTAGTTTTGAGTTTATTTAAAATCGGATATATTATACTTACAGTATGTTCTTGTTTTAAAAACAAATTAGTCGTTTAGAACATTCTGAAATTTGCTTTTAACCAATGCTTGTAAACTTCCCTCTTTGGTCATTCCTTGCCAGTCAGATAATTTCCCATTTACATAAATTTTAATACCTGTTTCGGTTGGAGTTTCATATGCGATATATTTTATGGGACCGCTGTTAAATTCCAATTCATAAGCAGCATTCTGTTTTCTAAATTTAAAAACCGATTTGTCCGCTTTTTCAGGACTAGAAGGATAAGCAAAAGAGATAAATTTATATTCGTCGTTTTGCTGAAAGGCATAGTACAGAATATCTTTAACTTTAAATAAAAGCACCCGTCCTTTTCCGTTTTTAGTGTCAAAAGAAAACACTTTGTCTAAGCCTGGTTCATAAACAGATAAAGTTGAAACGGTAACCCAGTTGTTGTCTTTCCATTTTTTACCTGTTATTGTTATAAATGGAGAAAGTGCATCCGCTCTTTCCTCAAAAGAAGCTATCTCTTTTGCTTCAATGCCAGAAATACTGTAGTAAGAGGAGACATGAAGCGCTGCTCCGCCGCTGCTCGAAGTAATAACACGTTTGTTTTTAGAGTCAATTTCAAATGATCCGCCTCGTACACAATAAGCATCGTTATATAAGCGGCTAATACTTGGACTGCTGAGAAAATTGCCTGGTGTATTAATGAAAACATACGCTGTTGCCTGAGCAGTATAACAGCCATCATCGTTTATTTCTGTTTCGTGGATTACTATATCTTGTCTGCCATCAAAGTTTACATCACCTAAAACACGAATGTTACTTTCTGGAATACTTTTGAAAGCAGTGATTTTAGCTGTTTTTAGTGTTTCTGATTTAGAAAGTTCATTCGAACCATATTCAAGTACTGTTTTCTTAGTTTGATTCTCTGTAAGTTTATAATATTCTTTTGTTTCAGATTCAGTTTTATGACTAAAAAAATACAAAGTATAATCTTTAAGAAAATCATTAATGATATAAGCTTTTTGAGCATTTGCGTGATAGATTTCTGCTAAAAGAAAGACGGCTAAGCATAATTTTAATTTCATAAGTTATCGTATTGATTTAGATTTCATCAAACTTTACTTCTTTATATCGCTCAAAATAGATGCTTTCGTCAATAACTGCTCCGTTTGAAATCTGTTCCATAATTTTCTGTTGAAAATCAATTTCTTCTTTAAGCAGATTATTCCAGTATTCAGGGTTTTCAGAGAAATTTTCATAATAATCCAAAATATCAATCACCAATAAAAAGTTGTAAACAGCATATTCTGATTTGTCGTAAGCACGTACAGAATTTTCTAAACCGCTTATAATGTTGACTTCCATAGGATCGAGTTCTTCAAAATTTTCGGCATATTCATCTGTTTCGGCATCATAGCTTTTTAATGCATCTTTAAAATACTGAAGAGTATTATTCTCTAAATCCTCAATCAGCTTTGGTTCAGAAATTTTAATTTTTAAATGATGTTCGATACATTCTACTGTTTCAGGCAATAGAAAATAGAATTGAATAAAAGCTTTACCAATACTTTTTCTTTGATTAAGATCTAACTGCTTTAATTTGTCTTCTAAAAATGCAGTGTGTTTTGAGATTACAGATACAATATCAAACATCATTTTAAGGTTTTAGGATTTTACTTTATTTCTGATGAACATCTTTTTTAACTTTTTATAAATTCCAAAAATCAGCATTGTAATTATAAAAGCGAATACAATATCAATAACTAGATTTAGAAAAATGAAACGTGTCATTTCTGAAGCTGGAGCAGGGTAAACCATTTCACTATAAATGGTATAGAAACGAGCAGGAAAACCGTAACTGTCACTTCCATCAACCTGTCTATGTAAACTGGCGGTTGAAAGAGTAAGTACAGTAAAAACTGGTCCCGTTAATAAACTTATCCATATAATTTTTCTCATTGCAAAATCTTATAAATGAAAATTTAGCCTTTTAAAATTTTACTTTTCTCACTTTCAAATTCTTCGGACATAAATCTGGAAGTTCTTTCAAAGTCTAATAAAGGCTTTTTTTATTGTTTTATGAAATGCTTGTTTCAGCTTTTCTAGATTTGTTCAAAATAGGTCAAACTGTCTTTTGCATTGTCGATAATGTTTTGAGGATATGCTGTATTTAAAGATATGCTCTTCATTAAATCCAGATATTTTTGATGTTCAGAATTATTTTTGTCGTTTATCAGACGATGTAATAAGAACAAGGTGTATTCTGTTGGCTTACGTTCAATAGATTTTAAAAGTAGTTCTTCGTATCCGTTTTTATAATGATTTTCCATGAAACTGCCTAATGGGCCTGGGCAGCCATAGTCTATATCTGGACTGCGTTCAATAAGTTCAAAAAGCGGCTCTATTGCGTTGAAATTATCTTCTATTGCTTCAAGTTCGTCACATATTTCATAAGCAAGATCTATAAATTCATATTCATCTCCCGTTTCGTATGCTTTTTGAATGTATTGCTCAAGGTTGGTAATGATTGTTTTAATTTGGGTTGTCATATTTTGTTGTTTTATTTTTACCCTTTCAAAATTTTACTTTTCTCATTTTCAAATTCTTCTGAAGTTAAAATTCCGGCATCCAGAAGTTCTTTTAAATCCAGTAATGCTTTTTTCTTTGCTTCCATAGAATTTGAAGAATCGGCTTTTGGTGCTTCGGTTTGCGTTGTTGTATTTATTAGGTTTACAACCGTTCCCGAAGGAGCATATTTCAAGATTAGTTCTGTAATTTCATTAAAACCTTTTACGTTTGAATAGTCAATTGCTTTTTGCTCTTTCACGTTTACGATTGATGCATCGGCTTTATTATCAAGCAGATATTTTACAACATCTTTCTTTCCGTTGGCAGCACTGTAGTGAAGAGGCGTATTTCCAGACTCATCTTGAATATTGATATTCGCTCCGGCTTCGATAAGCAGTTTTACCATACTTAAATTTCCTTTTTTTGTTGCAACATGCAAAAGGCTTTCTCCGCCATAGTTATATGAATCGTTGAGTGTAAAACTAGAATCGTTAGCGATATTAGATGCGCTTACAACCCAATCCAAATAATCGTTCATTGATAAGGTATCGCCTGCGACTGGTTTACTGTAATTTACATCAACACCATTTTCCAGGAACAAAGCCACAATTTCTTTCTGATTATTTGAACAAGCATACCAAATAGGAGAATATCCATTGTTGTTTGATGTAAATACATCGGCACCTCTTTCTACCAATAATTTGGCAAGCATTCTATTGGTTTCGTAACAGGCAATTAAAAGAGCATTTTCTCCGGCATGATTGGTATGATTTACTTCGGCACCATTGTCTAAAAGCAAAGTTACCATTGGAATCGATTTGGTGTAACAAGCATAAAGTAATGGTGTATTTCCCTGCTTATCCGTTACATTAATATCGGCTCCTTTGTCTAAAAGCAATTGTATAATTTCTCTGTTTAGTCTTGCAGATGCCAATATAAGCGGAGTTTCTCCGTTGTTATTCAGTAAATTAACATCAACTCCGGCTTCAAGCAACTTTGTTGCAATTTCAATTTGTGCTGTCTGAACCGTTAAATGCAAAAGACTGTTTCCGCTTTTGTCATTGATTTCGATTTTTGCTCCATTTTCTAAAAGATACAATGCCGTTTGTTTCTGTTTTTGAAGGCAGGCAAAGAACAAAGGCGTTTCGCCTTCATGATCTTCATAATCTAAATCTGCACCATCTTCGCATAAAATTTTTACAATATCCAGATATCCTCTATGTGCGGCATAATGAAGAGCAGTTCTTCCTTTTTCATCGGTATATTTTACATCTACTTCTTTATTTTGAAGGAGTAATTCGGCTATTTTTCGGTTGCCGTTTTCACAGGCAATTATAAATGACATTGACATATAATCGTGATTTTATATATTTCTAAAAATTAGGCTTTCATTAAAAGTTCAACAGTTTTGATTTTCAAATTATCTGTAGAAGCAAGTATTAAGGCTGTTTCGTCTTTATCGTTGCTAATGTCTTTATCGGCGCCATTTTCAAGCAGCAGTTTTACTTTTCTATAGATTTCTTTTGCAGCTTCGGCATCATAATTTACATTGTATGCGCAGACTTTGTGTAAGATGGTGTTTCCTTGATTGTCCTGTTCGTTGATATCAATAGAGCCGCTGTCTAATACAGATTTTAGAATACCGGATTTTTTCTCAGCTACATAATCTATGCCTGATTTTGGATTTCCATAATATAAAGCGCTGTGTTTTAAGTCAGCACCATCAGATAATAATCTTTGTAGTGAATTCAAGTCATTTTCTGAATCAGACATCATACGGATAAATTCGGTCAGCAAAGTTCTTCCGTCTTTATTGATGCTGTTAAAGTCTGCCGTAGATGATTCTGCTAAAAGTTCATACATTGGCATAGAAAATTGTTCGCCAGCGGCATAATAAAAGGAACTGTTTTCCTGATTGTCTTTTTCGTTAGGATCGGCCCCGTTTTCTAATAACAATGGAATGTATTCTTTTTTGTTTCTTTTCACTGCATACATTAGGGGCGTAGTACCAACAACATTTTTTTCGTTGATGTCAACTCCGTTTTCAACAAGAGTTTTGATGTATTCTTTGCCTTTCTCTGCATTTAGAGAATAGTTGTTTACAATTTTATGAATCAGATTTTCCTGTGCATTGTTTTTATAATCAGCATTACAGCCAAAATCTTCTATTAAACTTTTAATGATTTCCGGAACAGCTTCCTTTTCGATGCAGTAACCCAATAAAGTCTGGTCGCTTATTTCGTCATTGACATTGTCCATTTTCGACATTATTTCTTTGAAGAAAGCCAAAGACTCGTCATCACCTTTTATATTTCGGGCCAATGAACTGAAAATCGATTTATCAAAACTGTCTAATTCGTAAATATCAGTTTCTATAAAGCCTGTTTTTATCAAAGCTTCTACAAGATCAAGAGCTTTTGCTTCAAAAATTTTGGCGGTTATCTGCGAAAAATTGTTTTTAAGATATTGCTCAGAAAAGGATTCGCCATTTTTAATTGCTTCTCTCGCGGCGTCAAGATTTCCTTGAAAAATGTACTGTTCGATAATATTCTGTGTCTGCATGTAAAAAATATTTTTGAGTTGAAATATAAGCGTAATTTATATTCTCAAGAATTCTAAATTCATGAGAACATAAATCATGTTGTAAGATAAAACATAAAATTGTCAAATATATTTCAGAATAAAAATTTAAAATGCCTCTTTACGGCATAAAATGGACAGAATAAGGTTTTTTGAAAAAATGATGTTTAAAAACAGAAATAAAAGTGCTGAAACGAAGTTCAGCAGCTTTTATAAACCATACGTTTGGGCTTCAATTTTATTTAAATCTGAAACCATGATTTGGTAATTCTCATGATTTTGAACCTGATTTAAAAAATTAAGCGAAGCCAGAGTTTTTTCTTTCACATCTTCCATGATAAATCCGTTTACTTTTAAGTTTGTAAAACCAATTGATACAATTGCGTTATGATCGTAAACTAAAAAATGTAAATTTTCATTGTCTTTATTTGCATTATAATCATAACTCTCAACCTTGATTTCATTAATAAACTGGATAAGATGAAAGTTGTTTGAATCATCTTCTTGTAAAAATTTCTCAGTTTCGATCATAGCGTCAAAACCGGCATCATTACCAAAAGGAGAATAAAAGTCACTTATGCTGAAATAAAAATCAGATTTAAAGTAATCATTGAAGGATGGATGTACAGTTTCTTGATTTAGACCAATTTCTGTATCATAATAATATTCCAGAAGATATTTTGTTATGTTTTCCCATTGATTTAAATCAGGTAAATTGCCCTCGTAATATTGCCTGAAAATATGTAAACATTCTGTTTTTGACACTTTTTCAATTCCATATTGCGAAAAATCATTGTCGTATTCCAGTCTTATTTCCAGCGTAAATTTTTCTTTGTCTGTAACTATTGCTTGTAAATAAATAGCTTTATCAATAGCAGGGTCATTGTTTAAAATGATAAAATCGTCAATGTTTTTACAATTATTTATTTCACTTTCAAGAGTATCGAAATTTTTAAGTTTAGTTTCTTTTTCGATTCGGTTTGTAATTATTGAAAACGGCATGATTTTAATTTTGATTTTTAATTGTTTTGTAAAATAAGCTGGGTAAAATGATAATAAATTGGCTAAAAGAATCTATTATTTTCTTTAATATAATATTAGTTAAAGATATAATATTATGGCTAAAAGTTTGAGTTAGGGAGCCAATCGAGAAATTGAACTATCATTTAATATCATTTTTCAAATAAGAAATAAATAAGTCAAAAAGATTGACAAACAAACACAAGTTCTTTTTCGTCTATTAACCAAAGAAATATTGAATTAGAATTTTCTTTTTTTTAAGATAATAGAAATAATTTCCCTGCTAGCGCGAGCATTTTGCTCGTGAACGTCTTCTAAATCAATAATCTCAGTTTTATAGAACTTGTGTTCACGAGCAAAATGCTTGAGTAAGAAAGGAAAATCATTTATGCTATTCTAATTTTGTCAGAATTTGTTCGACAATGCTATAATTTATTCCTAATTTACCACGCCATGCTGATATAGGGAAATCAATTTCCACTCTATGATTTGGAGCCTTTTCATGTAGTTTAAATTCCCATTCTAATCTCTGATAATATGGAACAAACTTATTTAAAGAACTATAATTTTCATCGAATGTATTTTTCATTATACCCAACTCAGCCAAAATTTTGATAAGCCATGTTCTTGAAACACTATTACTGTTCGGTAAGATCTTTTCTCTTGATATTCTGTTTTTTAAATCGGTCGGTGTTTCTTTTTCGACTGCATTGTCAATGGTTGTAATTAATTTTTTGAAAATATTAATATCATCATCTGTTGCTCTTATGTTTTCAAATGCAGCTACTTCCTTAAGATCTAAAAGAGACTCTAAACTACCAAACATTGGACAATATCCTATATATAAATTGTAGAGATTTTTTCCATCATTTTCCCATGATTCTTTTGGAAGTCCACAAATTTTACAAATATTTCGATAATGTCGATCTTTCAATGGCTCAAAATCATGCTCAGGAACTTGTATTGCAAATAAATAGCTCATTATGGGTTGAAGCCCTCTATGAAACCCAGTTCCAACAGCTCTTAAGAATAAATTATAGACAATTGTTTCTAAATTATTTTCAGTAATTATTTTTTTTAATTCTTTAATAACAGAATTATGTTCGTAATGTTCTATTCTATTAATTTCAAATCTGCTGTTTTGTATTAAGGAAAGATCTTTTTCTTTAAAGTTGTTAGGGAGTTTATATAAACTAATATCTTTTTTAAAGTTATAGTTCTCATTATTATATTGATATACTTTAGAAAGTATTTTGATTAATTTGCTGTCTATCATGTTTTTTAGTTGCGATAATTGACTTGAAGTGTGAAATTCTTTCTCCCTCTACTTGAGAGTATTATATTGTGATTAAGTTTAATGATTTAACGGGACTTATGAACAAGATGTTTGGGTTGCCAATCAGGGATAAATCTGAATTTGGATACCATTTCTAAGTTCAATAATTTGGATCTCATTTGGTTCATGAATTAATTTAAATTTGTTATTTTTTACAGGTGAGTCAGGATACAAAAAATCGATGTAGATTATTTTATTATTTTCATAAAAATATTCTGCTTCCATATATTCAAAATTAAGCTTATCTAATTCATAGGTTTTAGTTATTAGTCCGTCATTGATTTCAATAAATACTACTCTGTCCAATTCATTATCATTTCCAGATTCAAATACTCCGCTATAAACATAACGTATTACTGAATTATCATGATATTCATAAAAATCATCATTATGAATCCATGATTTATTTCCAGTTGATCCTCCTAAACTTGCGTAACTAATTGCGTGAATGATTCGATCTTGATTGTCGTAAAAATAACAATGCCTATTCTTACCTGGACTAGATGGTTTCTTTAACATTTTTCCAGGTTTATTTCCTAGGAGTTCAAAACGATAAGGTTCTAAGGAATATGGAGGTGTGACGCCAACTCCCCACTGCAATGAATTCGTTTTTTCCTTTACTTTTTTATAGAACTCAAAATAGGCAGAATCCTTTTGTTTCATAAGTTCTATCATTTGTTGTTTATTCATAAGTAATATTGTCAAATATGATTCACTTGTACTACGTTAAACATCCTTATATACAAAACCAGATAATTTTTTGTCTTCATACATTTTTCGTATATCTTGTCTGCTGTAGTTTTTTTCAAAAAAAGACAGCAATTTAGTTAGTGATTCCTTAAGTACATTTTCCAGTCTTTCTTCTTGCCCATTTTCAACTGCACGGCCAATTTGTATAGTTAAATCATCTGGCATTTCAGGACACCTTTCAATGTAAAATTTTACATGAGGAAAAATAGCAGATTTTCCCTTGAATGCATTTTTTAGTTCATCTTCAGTAATAGTATGATCTACCAATTCTTTATAAATCAAGCCAACATTTGCATAAAAATGAATGCTGTAAAATGATTTTTGATGATTTACGAGTAACCAATAATTTGGAAATTCAATATAACGAGTTACCCCACTGCCTTTAAATCCGGTTTCTTTAGCAGCTTTGCCAAAGATTTTACCTGTTTGTATTTTTTTATTTTTCATTGATTTTTATATCACCGACCGATGTGTATTTGCATTTTTCCCGCTTTCGCGAACATTTTGCTTGTGAACGTCTTCTAAATCAATAATCCCAATTTTATAGAATTTGTGTTCACGAGCAAGATGTTCGCGTCAGCGAGGGAAAAATATAAATTGTCTATTATATCAATCGAGCTCAACATGGGAGAATAAATTCCTAATTACAATGTCATTATCACATGCATTTTTAAAAGATAATGCAAATTCTTGTAAATCATATTTATTTGAGGAATATGCACTAAACATTCCTGCTTCTGGATCAAAGTTAATTTTGCCTTTAAGATTAGGCATAATCTCATTTAAAAATACGACTGCAAGTGACGTCCAATCATATCCATTACCTTCAAAGCCTTCATCTTCCCTTATTTTAAAAATTTCTGTTTTAAAAATTCCCGCATTTAAACAAACAGAAAAACTTTTATCATGTTCTACCCAAAAAAAAGGCTCTATCTTTTCTGTAAATTTTTTAGTGTCCATATTTATCTAATTCTTTAAATAACTCCTCTCCATTTGTCTTTATCCCATCTCTAAATTTTGCGGGTATTTTACTGCCAGATCTGGCATACCATTGATTGAAGATTTCATTCCATTCTTTAACAATAGGTTTTTTTATTAATAGATTCGCATTAACGGGAAATCTTTTTGCAAGTATTACTAATATGTCAATATGGGTTAAAAGTGCTTGTACAGGTTTATTACTGGATTTTAGCCATTCAGCATTTTCTTGAATTTGTTTAATAGCTAAACCAATATAGCGGGCATTTTCTAATTCTGCCATTTCATTACCTTCGGGATTTGTGTTAAATATTCTCATGAATTTTTATTTGAGTTTTCTTTGTATGTCTTGAATAAGTTTATTTGTAAAGTCATGTAATTTTTCCTGTCTGAAAATTTACATGCAATATGCTCGCGCTAGCGAGGGCAAGTATGTTCAATTAAGTCTTTTTCAGATGTATTTAATTTTATATACTGTCTTATTTTATGCGATGTAGTCACTGTCATGATATTTTTTTCTTGCTTCTTTTGTATAATAACAGCATATAAACATGTTTAAATCATTTTCTATTTTATTGTTAGCCCATTCAACAAGATCATCTTCTGTCGAATCAAAACTTAGATCTGTAAGCAAATCTTGTTCCTCAAATTCTTTTGAAGATGACATTACAACGATTCCGCATTCTTCATAAACTTTAATACTTTTGAAAATTTCATCGTTTATAAAACATTCAAAATAGGTCTTGTTGTAGTTTCTCGCCACAATAAACATTTTTTCATTTCTCTCTTGTAATTCTAACCATATGTCAGTACCTAAAAGATACCATAGTGAATTATCTCCTTCAATAGCGTAATCATGAATTTCATCAAGTTCATTATTAAAGATTGTGATAATGAGTCCTTCTCTTAAAGAGATGCAAAAAGGCTTTTTTTCCATTGATGTTTATGTTTGAAAATTAATGCATTTATATAATTTTTGTAGTTTGAAAGAAATTACTCAAAATGTAACTCACAAAAGTACCTTAGGGTAATAGTAAAAATGACCAGTATAAGACATAAAACAAACAGAATAAGTTTTTTATTTGATCTATTCATTGGAGAAAAGAAGATGTTTCGAACAAAATTTTGTTTAAAATCAAGGCATTTTTTATTTAACACCCCTTTAGAACTAATCTATAAAGGGCAAAATAAAAAAAATACTATCTTTACCGATCAAACGTTTATGAACTTAAGCTGCATTCTGGCAGCACTACATATATAATTATGGCATGTACAAGTTGTTCAACCTCAGATGGCGGCGCGCCTAAGGGTTGTAAAAATAATGGGAGTTGCGGCACCGATAGCTGCAATAAATTGACGGTTTTTGACTGGCTTTCGAACATGAGTCCGTCTAATGGAGAGGCGATTTTTGATTGTGTTGAGGTTCGTTTTAAAAACGGACGTAAGGAATTTTTTAGAAATTCAGAAAAATTAAGTTTAAGCATTGGCGATATTGTAGCAACTGTTGCTTCGCCTGGTCATGATATTGGAATTGTTACTTTGACAGGAGAATTGGTTAAAATTCAAATGAAGAAAAAAGGAGTTAATCCAGACAGTAACGAAGTTCCAAAAATTTATAGAAAAGCATCTCAAAAAGATATCGATATCTGGTCTACAGCACGTGACCGCGAAGAACCAATGAAAGTTCGCGCACGTGAACTGGCAATTCAGCATAAACTGGAAATGAAAATTTCGGATATTGAATTTCAGGGAGACGGATCGAAAGCAACTTTTTATTACACAGCAAATGACAGAGTCGATTTTAGACTTTTAATTAAAGATTTTGCAAAAGAATTCAGCACCAGAGTCGAAATGAAGCAAGTTGGTTTCCGTCAGGAAGCAGCTCGTTTGGGCGGTATTGGTTCTTGCGGACGTGAACTTTGCTGTTCAACATGGCTTACAGATTTTAGAAGTGTAAATACTTCGGCAGCTCGTTATCAGCAATTATCACTTAATCCGCAAAAATTAGCCGGACAATGTGGTAAACTAAAATGCTGTCTAAACTATGAGTTAGATACTTACATGGACGCTTTGAAAGATTTTCCGGATTACGATACCAAACTCGTAACCGAAAAAGGAGATGCTGTCTGCCAAAAACAAGATATTTTTAAAGGATTAATGTGGTTTGCTTATACCAATAATTTTGCAAACTGGCACGTTTTAAAAATAGATCAGGTAAAAGAAATTATTGCCGAAAACAAACAAAAAAACAAAGTTTCTTCTTTAGAAGATTTTGCAATTGAAGTTACTTCAGAACCTGAAAAAGACTTTAATAACGCAATGGGCCAGGAAAGTTTAACACGTTTCGATCAGCCGAAAAGAAAGAAAAAACCAAACCGCAAGAAAAAGCAAAATGCTGAAAGTGCAGTTGTTGCTGCGCCGGAAAAACCAAAACAGGCAAATAACAACAACAATAAACCAGCAGGCGGAAACCCAAATCCGCAGAATAAACAGAACCCAAATAAACCTAATCATAAGAACAAGCACAAAAATTCGAATAATTCAAACAATCCGAATAAGCAGAATTCAAATGATAATAAACCAGCTGAACCTAGAAAACCTATAATTATCACAAAAAATGAGAATAAAAAATAGCGGTATTCTTCTTTTGGCAGCGATACTTCTTTTTTCGTGCGATAAAAAAAGAGTATTCGATGAGTACAAATCTGTTGGAAGTGCCTGGCACAAAGACAGCGTTGTAACTTTTGACCTGCCAGTTTTAGATTCTACCAAAAAGTACAATTTGTTTGTAAATTTGAGAGATAACAACAATTATCCTTTCAATAATTTATTTTTAATTGTGGCTATTGAAACACCAAGCGGTTTTACAAAAGTTGATACTTTAGAATACCAAATGGCAAACCCGGACGGGACATTAATGGGGAACGGTTTTACTGATATTAAAGAAAGTAAACTGTATTACAAAGAAGATGTGAAGTTTAAAGGAAAGTACAAAGTTCATATCAAACAGGCTGTTAGAGAATCAGGGAAAATTCCCGGAGTCGAGGCTTTGGAGGGTATTACAGACGTAGGTTTTAGAATAGAACAAAAAGATTAGAAAAATAGTTATGGCTGCTAAAAAAAACAATCAAACAAATACCACGAAGGATATTAATTACTACAAAAAGAAGTTCTGGAGAATCTTCGCCTATTTCCTGTTAGGAATTCTGGCATTTTTCTTATTTGCTTCTTGGGGACTTTTCGGTTCAATGCCTTCTTTTGAAGATTTAGAAAACCCGGATTCTAATTTAGCTACCGAAGTTATTTCTTCGGATGGAGTTGTATTAGGTAAATATTTCAAAACCAATAGATCACAGCTTAAATATTCTGATCTTCCAAAAAATTTAGTAGAAGCTCTGGTTGCTACCGAAGATGCTCGTTTTTATGAACATTCTGGTATTGACGGTCGTGGAACTTTAAGAGCCGTTTTTAGTTTAGGTACAAACGGAGGAGCAAGTACATTGACACAACAGCTTGCAAAACAGTTGTTTCACGGAGAAGGTTCTCGTTTCCTGCCTTTCAGGATTCTGCAAAAAGTAAAAGAATGGATTATCGCCATTCGTTTAGAAAGACAATATACTAAGAATGAGATTTTAGCAATGTATTGCAACGTTTACGATTTTGGAAATTATTCAGTAGGAGTAAGCTCAGCGGCGCAAACCTATTTTTCAAAAGAGCCAAAAGATTTAACAACCGACGAATCGGCTATGCTGGTTGGAATGTTCAAAAACTCTGGATTATACAACCCGATTAGAAATCCTGAAGGAGTAAAAAACCGTCGTAATGTGGTTTTGGGGCAGATGGTGAAAGCAAAAATGATTTCTGAAGCTGAAAAAGAAAGATTACAGGCTTTACCAATTGCATTAAAATTTAAATTAGAAAGCCACCGTGAAGGTACAGCAACTTATTTTAGAGAATATCTTCGTGATTACTTGAAAAAATGGGTAACTGAAAACAAGAAACCAGACGGATCTGATTATGATATTTATAAAGATGGTTTAAGAATTTATACTACCATTGATTCGAGAATGCAGTCTTATGCTGAAGAAGCAGTTTCTGCACACATGCAAAACCTGCAGCAACAGTTTTTTATTGAACAAAAAAACAATAAAAATGCACCATTCGTAAATATTACGCAGGCAGAGACAGAAAGAATCATGATGCAGGCGATGAAAAACTCTGTACGCTGGGCTCAAATGAAAGATGCTGATAAAAGCGAAGATGATATTATTGCTTCTTTCAAAATAAAAACTAGAATGCGAGTGTTTACCTGGAAAGGAGAACGTGATACTGTTATGACACCAATGGATTCTATTCGTTATTACAAACACTTCCTACAGTCAGGATTAATGGCGATGGAACCTCAAACAGGTAACATCAAAGCCTGGGTTGGAGGAATCAATTACAAATATTTCCAATACGATCACGTAGGTCAGGGAGCAAGACAAGTAGGATCTACTTTCAAACCTTTCGTATATGCTACTGCGATCGAAGAATTGAATATGTCTCCTTGCGACTCTATTCTTGACGGACCTTTTATGATCCATAAAGGACGTCACCACGTAACAGAAGACTGGGAACCAAGAAACTCTGATTACAAATACAGAGGAATGGTTACTTTAAAACAAGCTTTGGCGGCTTCTATCAATACAGTTTCGGCTAAATTAATTGACAGAACAAGTCCTGAAGCAGTTGTAGAACTGACTAAAAAATTAGGAGTAAAAACAGAAATCCCGGTACAGCCTTCAATTGCTTTAGGAGCGGTAGATATTACGGTTGAAGACATGGTTGCTGCATATAGTACATTTGCAAACCAGGGAGTTTATGTAAAGCCACAGTTTTTAAGCAGAATTGAGAACAAAAGCGGTGAGGTTATTTACGAGCCAATTCCAGAGTCTCATGACGTTTTAAATAAAGATATTGCCTTTGCAGTAATCAAATTACTTCAAGGGGTAACAGAAAGTGGTTCTGGTGTGCGTTTACGTACGCAAGGCGGAGGAAGTGGAGACAATCGCTGGACAGGTTATCCGTATATGTTTAAAAATCCAATTGCAGGTAAAACCGGAACAACACAAAACCAATCAGACGGTTGGTTTATGGGAATGGTTCCAAACTTAGTAACCGGAGTATGGGTTGGATGCGAAGACCGTTCAGCACGTTTCAAAAGTTTAACTTACGGACAAGGAGCAACTGCAGCTTTACCAGTTTGGGGGTATTTTATGAAGAAATGTTATGAAGATAAAAACCTTCAGGTTTCTAAAGGAGAATTTGAACGTCCGGCAAATCTTTCTATAAAAGTAGACTGCTACCAAAGACCAGCTATTGTAAAAGATACGACACAGACAGAACAAAACACAGACGAATTCGAGTTGTAAAACTTAGAATCAGCTTTAAAATAGTAACATCCTTTTGTACTTTTCCGGATAAGGAAGATTGCAAAAGGATGTTTTTTTATGGTTCAATTTATTTTTTACGAAATCGTTATAATTTAATCTAAAAATCTTATTTTTATCAAAATTATACAGTAATAAAGATCATTTGTTATGATAACAAAAAAAGTTAATAATGTTCAGGAAGCTATTGCAGGAATCGAAACCGGAATGACAATTATGTTTGGCGGATTTGGTTTGTGCGGTATTCCAGAAAATACAATCGCTGCATTAGTAAATACTCAAATTTCAGATTTAACCTGTATTTCAAATAATGCAGGTGTAGATGATTTTGGTTTAGGTTTGCTTTTGCAGAAAAAACAAATCAAAAAAATGATTTCTTCGTATGTTGGAGAAAATGCTGAGTTCGAACGTCAGATGCTTTCTGGAGAACTGGAAGTTGAATTAACACCGCAGGGAACTTTGGCTGAACGCTGTCGTGCAGCTCAGGCAGGAATTCCGGCATTTTTTACCCCGGCTGGTTACGGAACTGAAGTTGCCGAAGGCAAAGAAGTACGTGAATTTAACGGCAAAATGCATATTATGGAAGAAGCCTTTAAAGCAGATTTTGCAATTGTAAAAGCATGGAAAGGTGATGAAGCCGGAAATCTTATTTTTAAAGGGACTGCAAGAAACTTTAATGCCTGCATGGCGGGAGCTGGAAAAATCACGATTGCCGAAGTTGAAGAATTGGTTCCTGTTGGAACTCTGGATCCAAATCAAATTCACATTCCCGGAATTATGGTACAGCGTATTTTTCAGGGAGAAAAATTTGAAAAAAGAATTGAACAGCGAACTGTAAGAACTAGAAATTAGATAATTGAGATAATGAGACAATTGGATAATTGTTTTTGAATTATCTAATCATCTAATTTCCAAATTGACACATTATAAATATGGCACTTAATAAAGAAGATATAGCAAAACGAATTGCAAAAGAAGTTAAAGACAGATATTTTGTGAATCTGGGTATTGGAATTCCTACTCTGGTTGCAAATTATGTCAGAGAAGATATTGCGGTCGAATTTCAAAGCGAAAACGGCGTTTTAGGAATGGGACCTTTTCCTTTTGAAGGAGAAGAAGATGCCGATATTATTAATGCTGGTAAACAAACCATAACAACATTGCCAGGAGCAAGTTTCTTCGATTCGGCTTTTAGTTTTGGAATGATCCGCAGTCAAAAAGTAGATTTAACCATTTTGGGTGCAATGGAAGTTTCTGAAAACGGAGACATTGCCAATTGGAAGATTCCCGGAAAAATGGTAAAAGGAATGGGAGGCGCAATGGATTTGGTGGCTTCTGCCGAAAATATCATTGTGGCTATGATGCACGTTAATAAAGCAGGAGAATCTAAAATCCTAAAAAAATGCACTTTGCCGTTGACTGGTGTAGGATGTGTAAAAAAGGTTGTAACTGAGCTCGCAGTTCTAGAAGTAACTGAAAAGGGTTTTAAGCTCTTAGAACGAGCGCCAGGCGTGTCTGTTGAGCATATTATTGCTTCAACTGAAGCAGATTTGATAATTGAAGGAGAAATTCCGGAAATGAATATCTAAATAAATAAGAATTTTACGAAAAATTGAAAAGCCGGCATTAAGCCGGCTTTTTTTGTAAGAATAAATTAAAATTCTGTCCATAAAATTGACTTTTTTTTGAGTTTTGTCCTGTTTTTCAGTTGTTTGAATATTTAAACTATACAAAATTTCGCACTTTTATTTGAGAATTTCTTATGGTTTGTTAAATAAAAGTGAATTTAAAGTAAAAATTGTTGCATTTTATCGATTAACGGCAAATTTCATCGATTATCTAACAAAATTAAAATACTTTTATTTCAAATTTAAGTATTTACTTACTTTAATTGATTTGTTTGTAATTATTTAACCAAACTTAAAAACCCCCAATTATTATGGAAAAAAAATTACCAAGAATTATTACAGCAGCTTTACTAATTTTATCACTTTCTGCAGCTGCGCAGGTTACTGACAAAAGGATAAGCCAAAAAAATGTATCCGAAAACGGACAGCCTAGTTTAATTACCTTTAGCGATGTATCGACGTATAAAGGAACAGATTCTCAGAAAGTTTTTAAAGAACAGCTTGGGCTAAAAGACAATCAGACTTTTAGAAAAGTAAAAACAGAAACTGATAAACAAGGTTACACGCATGAAAAATTTCAGTTGTATGAACAGGGAATTAAAGTAGAATTTGCCAATTATACATTACATTCTGAAAACGGAAGATTAGTTTCGATGAATGGAGAGTATTACAACATCGAAAATGTAAAACTTACTCCAGCTCTTTCTCCCCAGGAAGCTTTTAACAGAGCAGTTAGTCATACACACGCGTCTGAATATCTTTGGGATAAACCACAAGATGCGAAAGAAATTGGATATGAAAAACCTGTTGGCGAACTGGTTCTTCTGCCAGATATGGAACAACAGGGTGAAAAGAGAACTACAGACAATGTTCGTCTCGCTTACAAATTTGATATCTATGCAACAAAACCTTTAAGCAGAGGCGATTTGTATATAGATGCTCAAACAGGAAAAGCATTGTTTTACAATGCTGCAATTAAGCACTTAAACGATAATGTTCATGCAAGAAAAGTTTCATCTTCAAAAAGTGCTGATAAAGAAACGGCTTCTTCTTCTAAAAAAACAATTGTTGCCGCAAATGCAGCCACACGTTACAGTGGAACGCAGACTATACAAACTACTTTAAGCGGTTCGTCTTATATTTTATTGGATGGAACGCGCGGCAGTGGAATTCAAACCTATAATTCTGCAAGAACTGCAACTTATCCAACAACAAACTTTACGGATGCTGATAATAACTGGACAGCAGCAGAATATAATAATACCAATAAAGACAACGGAGCACTCGATGCACATTGGGGCGCAGAAATGACTTACGATTATTGGTCTGCAGTACACGGCAGAAACAGTTATGACGATGCTGGAGCAAAAATTAAAAGTTATGTGCACTATAATTTAATTGCTGCAGGATATTCAAGTAACAACAATGCCTTCTGGAACGGAAGTGTTATGACATACGGTGATGGAAGCGGTACAGGCGGATTTGATATTTTAACTTCATTAGATGTTGCCGGACATGAAATTGGCCATGCAGTTTGTACGTATACAGCAAACTTGGCATATCAAAAAGAATCTGGAGCAATGAACGAAGCTTTCTCTGATATTTGGGCAGCTTGTATTGAATATCGTGCCGCACCGACAAAGTCAACTTGGTTAGTAGGTGAAGATATTGAAAGAAGAAGTGGACACGTAGCTCTTCGTTCAATGAGTAACCCAAAATCAGAAGGTCAGCCGGATACTTATGGAGGAACAAATTGGATTAGTGTAAGCTGTACGCCGACAAGCAGTAATGATTATTGCGGTGTGCATACCAACTCTGGCGTTTTTAATCACTGGTTTTATATTTTATCTGTTGGAAAAACAGGAACTAATGATATTGGAAGTTCATACAACGTAACAGGTATTGGAATTGATAAAGCTGCTAAAATTGCATTTCGTTTAGAAGATGTTTATTTAACTTCAAACTCAACTTTTGCAAATGCAAGAACATCAGGAATTCAATCTGCAATTGATTTGTATGGAGCAGGTTCTGCAGAAGTTATCGCAACTACAAATGCATTTTATGCGATAGGAGTAGGCGCGGCTTATTCTGGAACTACAGATACAGTAGCACCATCGGCACCAACAGGTTTGGCAGCTTCTGGAACAACCGGAACAACAACAAATTTGACCTGGACAGCTTCAACAGATAATGTTGCTGTTACAGGATACGATATTTATCAGGGAACAACTTTAAAAGGTTCATCTACTACAACTTCATACAATGTTACGGGATTAACAGCACTAACAACTTACAGCTTTACTGTAAAAGCTAAAGACGCTGCCGGAAATGTTTCTGAAGCAAGTAATGCGGTTAGCGTAACTACAACAGCAGCGACAGTATCGTATTGTGCTTCTCAGGGAAACAGCACTGCTGATGAAAGAATAAGTAAAGTAGTTTTTGGAACAATCAATAATACGTCAACCGGAACAGCAGGTTATGAAAATTATACTGCTATCTCTACAAATGCAGCAAGAGGAAGTGCTTATACAATCACTATAACTCCGGTTTGGACATCTACAACTTACAATGAAGGTTATGCGGTATTTATCGATTATAACCAAGATGGAGATTTTGCAGATTCTGGCGAAACGGTTTGGACAAAAGCAGCATCAAAAACTACTCCGGTAACAGGAACGATTACAATTCCGGCAACTGCAGTTTTAGGCGCAACAAGAATGAGAGTTTCTATGAAATACAATGCTATTCCAACATCTTGTGAAGGATTCTCTTATGGACAAGTTGAAGATTATACCATAAACATAACAGCTTCTGGAACGATTGAAGCAGAACCAATTGCTGCAGGAATTGTTGAAACTGAAACAAAAGGATTTGCATTGTATCCAAACCCTGTTGAAAGTGAGTTAAATGTTTCTGTTTCAGAAGAAAATGCATATTCGTATAAAATTATTAATGCTCTTGGACAACAGCTTGGTTCTGGACAAGTTTCTGGCGCAATTGATGTAAGCAGATTAAGCACAGGAATTTATCTTATCGAATTGAATAATGGTAAAGAAAAAATAGTTAAGAAATTTGCTAAAAAATAAAAACAGAGATTAATAAATAGAAACCCTTAAAAGGTTTTTACAGATTACCCGAAAAAGAAAAACCGCTCTAAATTGAGCGGTTTTTAATTTATAAAACTTTGCGAAACGTTTTTAAATGATTAAATCACAAACAAAACCTCGGCTATGATTATAATATAAACTTAGTTCAGTTTAAAAGAAGCTCCTAAGCTGAAAGTAACTTGATTGTTTAAATGATCGAATACATCTTTCTCCGTGCTGTATTTTGCAATTGGAAAACCAAGCTCTGTGAAAACACCAAATCCATCAGTAAAAAAGTAACGTCCTCCAACATGTCCGCCAAAGTTACGTAACCCTAAACTTAAACCAGGATACACATCTAATTGTTTTACTCCAATAACACTGCTTAAGTTAGCATTAATTCTAGCCTTAGCATCAAA
This sequence comes from Flavobacterium sp. 22659, assembly GCF_052044235.1. Classification (NCBI taxonomy): domain Bacteria; kingdom Pseudomonadati; phylum Bacteroidota; class Flavobacteriia; order Flavobacteriales; family Flavobacteriaceae; genus Flavobacterium; species Flavobacterium sp. 22659. The sequence continues at coordinate 6,179 of NZ_JBQEMU010000030.1, read as the reverse complement.
ACGATCTTTAAATTCTGGTTTGTAATCGTTGTATGGAGTTGGGTCGTTGTGGTAAAAACCATTAAAATTATCTACTCCAAGTAAGTAATTGGCAACAAATCCAAACGAGAAATTTTCTCCTAAACCAAAATCAACAGAACCTTGAATTCCTGAACCGCCATCTTGAAGATTAGCACCCACGTTTACTCTAATGTCGCCTTTACCTGTAAAAGCCTCTTGTGCCTGAATAAATCCAAATGATACTAAAAACAATAATGTGATGATAACTTTTTTCATAAACTTAAATATTAATTATTTTGCTGGTGCAAATTTAGTTTTTTACAGATTAATTCCTACCTTTTTCGTTAGAATACAATTCGTTTAGCGGATCGCTCTGCCAGAACTCTTTGGTATTCACGTCCATAATTGTCAAGGGACCTTTGAAAGCGGCACCTGTATCAACATTCCAAACGCAGGCTTTGTTTACAGGAACAGTCTGTCCAATTCTTGTAACAGGAGTATGACCAATGTAGATTTCTTTATAAACGGTAAAACGCTTAGGATAATATAAATCGTCAGGTTTTAAATTTGGGTCTAATGCCAAAGCAGATTCCCAAAGTGTTCTGTCCCAGTAAAATAATTTTGGAAAATATTCCCAGACTACACCATTTAAATTAGTGAATCCGGCATGAACAAAAAGGCGGTTTTCATCATCAAGATAATAATCTTTCAATGATTCAAAAAACGCTATATGTTCTTTTTTTCTTTCAGGAGATATTTTAGAATATCCTTCAACAGTGGCTTTTCCGCCATGTTTGTACCACATTTCTTCATCAAAATCCTCATGTCTGTTTTCCAGCCAGTCTAATGCCAGCTGATCATGATTTCCTCTAATGCAAATGCAGTTTTGTTTGGTTTTAAGGTCGATTAAAAAGTCAATAACTTCTGCCGACTGGCTCCAGCCGTCAACATAATCGCCTAAAAATATAAGAGTATCTTTTGTAGTAACTTCGGCTTTCTTCAATACTTGTTCAAGTGCGAGTAATCCTCCGTGTATGTCGCCTATAACAAATGTTCGCATTTTTAAATATTTCGGATGTAACTACAAAAATAAGTAAAATGATTTGTTTGGATTCATTTAGTTGATAATCTTTAAAAATTGATACTATTTATAACTATTGACAACGCTTTTTTATTGCTTTTCCTTTTTAAATTTGCATAATGTCAGATGTGCCAACATATCGAAAAATTATCCATATTGATATGGATGCTTTTTATGCTTCGGTAGAGCAGATGGATAATCCTGCTTTGCGCGGAAAACCTTTGGCAGTAGGCGGTTCAGAAAATAGAGGAGTAGTTGCAGCGGCAAGTTACGAAGCCAGAAAGTTTGGTGTTCGCAGTGCTATAAGCGGTGTTTTGGCCAAAAAATATTGTCCCGAAATTATTTTTGTCCGCCCAAGATTTGACAGATACAAAGAAATTTCATCCAAAATTCATAAAATCTTTCATGAATATACCGATTTGGTCGAACCGCTTTCGCTCGACGAAGCTTATCTCGATGTAACCCAAAATAAAAAAGGAAATCCAAGCGCCAGTTTATTGGCACAAGAAATTAGAAACCGAATTTTTAATGAAGTTGGATTAACCGCTTCGGCAGGAATATCGGTCAATAAATTTGTAGCTAAAATTGCCAGTGATATCAATAAACCAAACGGACAAAAAACGGTTAATCCAGAAGAAATTATTCCTTTTTTAGAAGAACTGCCTATTAGAAAGTTTTACGGTGTTGGAAAAGTTACGACTGAAAAAATGTACCAGCTCGGAATTTTTACGGGCTTAGATCTTAAAAGCAAATCGTTGGAATTTCTTGAAAAACACTTTGGTAAGTCTGGTACTTTTTATTACAGCGTGGTTCGCGGTATTCATAACAGCGAAGTTAAACCGCACCGAATAACTAAATCTGTTGCCGCAGAACATACTTTTGATGTAAATCTTTCTTCAGAAATTTTCATGCTCGAACAATTAGAGAGAATAGCTGTTTCGCTTGAAAAACGATTAAAGAAGCATAATGTTTCAGGAAAAACAGTGACTCTAAAAATAAAGTACAGCGATTTTACCCAGCAGACAAGAAGTAAAACACTGCCTTATTTTATTTCAGATAAAAGTTTGATTATGGAGATTGTAGAAGAACTGCTTTATCAGGAAAAAATGAAAAATTCGGTTCGGTTACTCGGAATTTCACTCAGTAATTTAAATACCGAAGAAAAAAAAGCGGTTGTAGTGCAATTGAAATTTGCTTTTTAATTCGTATAAATAAGTTTTAACGTAATCTAATTTGCAATTTTAGTGCTATCTTTGAGGGAAAAGTACTTCTAAAATTCATTTAAAATGAAAAAGAATAGCTCTGAAGATATAACAAACCGCACTTTGGTGCCAATCCTGGCCTTAGATCTTCATTATGAGTATTTAAATGAATTAAAAGCTGTTTTTGCCGATTTGAAAAAGGTTAATAAAATTGCTTCCCAATTTACCTGGAACGAAAAAGATCTCAAAATAGAAGAAAGAATCAAAGAAGAAGTAGTGCTTATTACTGATTTAGATTTGAAAATTGTCTTTGCATCAAACCGAATTAAAAGAATGACAGGATATCAGGAAGAAGAAGTTTTAGGAAAAACGCCTAAAATGTTTCAGGGACCTGCAACTTCTAAATCTGTTTTAAAAGAAATTAAAGAAGCCATCCGACTAAAAGTTCCGTTTAAAAAAACAATAGAAAACTATAAAAAAGACGGCAGGACTTATAAATGCAGTGTCGATGCAGCGCCGATTTATAATTTAAAAGGCAAAATTTCACATTTCATAGCATTTGAAAAAGAAGATAAAACCACTTAGAGGTTTTAACCGCAAAGTACGCAGCTTTTTAATCCGAAGCCACAAAGAAAAATGATCTATTAATTAAGAATAAAAAAAACCGCCCAACAGGCGGTTTTGTATTTAAAGCTTAGCAGCTTAGAACCTCAGTACCTTAGCCACTAAAAAAAATTATAAATTTTCGAAGAAATCATTTCCTTTATCATCCGTAATAATGAAGGCAGGGAAGTCTTTAACAGTGATTTTACGAACAGCTTCCATTCCTAATTCTTCAAAATCAACTACTTCAACTTTTAAGATATTATCTTGTGCCAAAATAGCAGCAGGACCTCCAATAGAACCTAGATAGAATCCGCCGTATTTGTTGCAGGCATCAGTAACTTGTTTTGTACGATTTCCTTTAGCAAGCATAACCATGCTTCCGCCATTTTTCTGGAATTCATCTACATAAACGTCCATACGTCCGGCTGTTGTAGGGCCGAAACTTCCTGAAGCCATTCCTTCCGGAGTTTTTGCGGGACCAGCATAATATACAGGATGGTTTTTAAAATATTCCGGCATTGGTTTTCCGGCATCTAATAATTCTTTAATTTTTGCGTGAGCAATATCTCTCGCTACAATTACAGTTCCGTTTAGTTTTAAACGAGTTTTGATAGGATATTGAGATAGTTTAGCCAAAATATCTGCCATTGGCTGATCTAAGTCAACTTCAACCGGAGCTTCTAAATGCGGCGCCGTTTCTGGTAAAAACTGTTTTGGATTTACTTCTAACTGTTCAACGAAGATTCCGTCTTTTGTGATTTTTCCTTTAATATTTCTATCAGCAGAGCAAGAAACCCCTAACCCAACCGGGCAAGAAGCAGCGTGACGAGGTAAGCGTATTACACGAACGTCATGCGTGAAATATTTTCCTCCAAACTGAGCTCCAATTTCACTTTCCTGACAGATTTTCTGAACGCGTTCTTCCCATTCCAAATCACGAAAAGCCTGACCAGCCATGTTTCCTGAAGTTGGCAGATTGTCATAATATCCGGCAGAAGCTTTTTTAACAGCACTTAGGTTCGCTTCCGCAGAAGTTCCTCCAATTACTAAAGCCAAATGATAAGGCGGACAAGCCGAAGTTCCTAAGTCTTTGATTTTGGCGCGGATAAATGCATCCATAGATTTATCGTTCAATAACGATTTTGTCTGTTGGTATAAGTATGTTTTATTTGCAGATCCGCCTCCTTTTGCCATAAAAAGGAATTCGTAAGAAGTTCCTTTTTTAGCATAAATATCAATTTGTGCCGGAAGATTCGATCCTGAGTTTTTCTCTTCAAACATCGAAATCGGAACAATCTGCGAATAACGCAAATTACGTTTTTGGTATGTATTGAAAATTCCTTTGCTTAACCATTCAGCATCATCAACACCTGTAAAGATGCTTTCGCCTTTTTTAGCCATTACAATTGCTGTTCCGGTATCCTGACAGCTTGGTAATTGACCTTCGGCAGCAACTGAAGCATTTTGAAGTAAATTGTAGGCAACAAAACGATCGTTATCTGTAGCTTCAGGATCGTCAAGAATGTTTCTTAGTTTTTGTAAATGCGACGTTCTAAGCATGAACGAAACATCGGTTAAAGCTTCTTCAGCTAATAATTCTAAACCTTTTGGGTCAACGGTTAAAACTTCACGTTCTCCAAATTTTTCAACTTTTACAAAATCAGAGGTGATTTTGCGGTACTGCGTATCATCCTTTAAAATTGGATAAGGATCTTGGTATATAAAATCAATCATTTCTTTGTTTTTTTACAAAGTTAGAAATTATTTACCTAAGAAAGAATTTGAATAAGGCCTCTTAAAACAGTTTTATTGCTGGTTGTGAAACTCGTTAAAAGTCATTTTCTTTTCGAAATAAGGTTTCTCTTTTGCCGAAAGCAGTTTCTTTTTCCATTTGTCTCCTTTTAGTGAAAATGAAATGGAATCAGAGTAAGTTACAATACCAGAGTCCTCAGAATCATCGTCTGAAGGTTCAAATGCAACAGTTTTGCAATAAAAGTTTTTAGGGTCTTTTCCAGTCTCATCGCTTGCAAATTCAGTCCAGCTTCCCCAGCCGCTGTCAGACATTGAATACCATTGGTGAACAAGCTGCAGATCATTATTTTTTAAGTAATACAGATAGTTGTCATGAGTATAACCGCAAGCCGGATATCCCGAAGTAATTTTTATAAAAGAAGAATTTTTATCTGATGAATCTTTTAAACCAAATGATCCGTACCATTCAGCGCCTTTTTCATATTGTTTGATTTCTACATTTGAAGAAGCAACTTTGGTTTTATTCTGATAAAAATCAAGTCTGAATTTAGAAGTTATAATACTGTCTTTATCTACTTCTTTCTCCATTAAGTTTGCCAGAATACGGCTGACATTTGCATTTTTCTCCTCAGAAAGAATAATAGTGTCAATATGCAGCGGAAGTTTCTCGGTTTCTTTTGCGTTAGTTTCGGCAACTTCTGGAATTTCAATAGAATTAAAATCTGCTGTCTCTGTTTTTTTCTGTTCTTTTTGGCAGGCTGTAAAAAGAATTGCAATTAAGATATATTGTATTTTCATAATATTACATTAGATCCTCAAAAATATATCTTTCTTCGTATTGTACATTGAATTTGTTCAGAAAATTTAGATATTCTTCGTTGAAATTTTGTTTTTTGTGATGCTCTTTTTGATTTTGGATGTATTTATAAACGGAATCAATTTGAGACTGACTATATGAAAATACTCCATAACCTTCCTGCCAGGAAAACTTTGATTTTGTTAATTGGTTGTCATTGATATATTTGGAAGATTTAGCCTTTACAGTTTTCATCAATTCTGAAATTGTTATTGTTGGTTTAAGTGCTAAAAGACAATGAATATGATCTTCAACTCCATTGATAATAATTGTTTTACATCCTGTTTCATTGATTAGGTTTCCAATGACGCCACATAAATTTGATTTCCATTTTTCTTCGATTACTGCATTTCTATATTTTACTGCAAAAACAAACTGAATATAAACCTGATGATAAGTGTTTGCCATTTTGAATTTTTTCGCAAATGAAATCAATCTTATGGCTGAAACAATATTTTTTGTAATATTTAACTTTCTTTTTTTTATTGGTTTAAATATGCCGTTCCCTACGGAACTTTAAATTTGGGGCGATATTTATAATCAACGGATTAAAATCCGTTGCTACAAGATGAATCATTCCTTTGGAATTTTTTGATTTTGGTTTCGAATAAAAAGAACCTTCGGTTCGGCAATATTGTAGGACCGGATTTTAATCCGGTTATCTGGAATAGGGAATTTTAAA
>NZ_JBQEMU010000029.1:0-67615 GCF_052044235.1 Flavobacterium sp. 22659 | reverse complement strand
TTAGCATTGATTCAGCGTGCCGTAGGTACGCAAGATATGTGTCGTACCTACGGCACGAAAACGAATTTTAAATTTCATGTTCTACAAACCTTTAATGCCTAACGGCATAATTTGCTGATTTTAATTGATACTATAAAAGAGGATTAAATTTGTTTTTGTGTGGTATTATGCGTTGAGCATTTTTTGGTAAGCCTTTTTGATTTCCATGTCTGAAAAAGGTTCAAGTGCTTCTGCCAGTTTGTTAATGGTTCTAATGCAATTAATCATTTTGATGCGAAGATCCATATAGTCGCCGACTTGGGTAACCAGAATTGCCTCAAAAATTTCGCACATGTGTTCTGGCTGCTCTCTAATTTCTTCCTCAAACCAAATCTCGGAAAGAAATTTTGCCATTGCTGTCATTACAGCTGTTTCTGTTGTTTGTTCATTTTCTCTTTTTTGCATAAACCGAAAATATTAAACGCACGAATCCCTCGTTTTAGATGTGCAAAAAATACCCCATAGGGATAGGTTTTCCCATTGTTTCCTCAGGGACATCATGACGAGGGATTCGCTTATGTTAACTTTTATTAGAAGTTTCTAAATAAATCCTATAGTGTATTTTTTGCAAGACAAACTTACAATTATAAACTTATATAAAAGTAAAAAACATGAGAAATTTCTCATTTTTTTAATATTTCGATTCTAGAAAGAACTTCTTAGTTTACTGTTGCTCCATTTGGTGCATCAGCATCTGGATTTACAAAAACCAGTTTTCCTTCGGCATTTGTTGTCATCAAGATCATTCCTTGACTTTCAACGCCACGTAAAGCTCTTGGAGCAAGGTTTGCTAATACAGAAACACGTTTTCCGATGATTTCTTCCGGCGAAAAACTCTCTGCAATTCCCGAAACAATTGTACGAACATCAATTCCTGTGTCTACTTTAAGAACCAGAAGTTTGTTTGCTTTTGGCATTTTTTCAGCCTCAAGAATAGTTCCTATACGAATATCCATTTTTGCAAAATCTTCAAACTGAATTAAATCTTTTTGTGGTTCTGCTTTTTGGTTTTCAGCAATATTTGCGGTTTTTGTCGCTTCCAATTTATCTATTTGTTTTTGTATTTCTTCGTCTTCTATTTTAGCGAAAAGCAATTCAGCTTCGCCAATTTTATGTCCGGCCGGAATTAAATCTGAGTTTTCAGAAATATCATTCCAACCCAATGTTTTATCAATAATGATGTCGTTTGCATCCTGATGTCTTTCTTTCAGGAACTTGCTAAACCCTTCAAAATGTTCTTTAAGATCACCTAAGTTCAGGATTTTAGACAATTTAGCCGCTGTAAAAGGTAAAAATGGTTCAGCCAAAACGCTCAAAGCTGCAGCAATTTGCAATGCTACATACATTTGTGTTTTTACACGCTCTGGATTGTCTTTCATTACTTTCCAAGGCTCTTCATCTGCAAGGTATTTATTTCCTAAACGAGCAACATTCATCAATTCGCCCAGAGCTTCACGGAATCTGTAACGCTCAACCGAACTTGAAATCACGGCTGGATACGCTTTTAATTCAGCTAAAGTTTGTTCGTCGATTTCGGTAAATTCGTTTGGAGTTGGGATAACACCGTCGTAATATTTGTTCGTTAAAACCACAACACGATTTACGAAGTTTCCAAAAATGGCAACCAATTCGTTGTTGTTTCTAGCTTGGAAATCTTTCCAGGTAAAATCGTTATCTTTTGTTTCAGGAGCGTTTGATGTTAACGCGTAACGTAAAACATCCTGCTTATCTGGAAATTCTTCTAAATATTCGTGTAACCAAACTGCCCAGTTTTTAGAAGTCGAAAGTTTGTTTCCTTCCAAATTTAAAAACTCATTTGCTGGAACGTTGTCTGGTAAAATATAACTTCCTTCAGCTTTTAGCATCGCTGGGAAAATGATACAGTGAAAAACAATATTGTCTTTCCCAATAAAGTGAACCAATTTGGTTTCTTCATCTTTCCAATATGGTTCCCAGTCTTTTCCTTCGCGAGCAGCCCATTCTTTTGTAGAAGAAATATATCCGATAGGCGCATCAAACCAAACGTATAATTTTTTTCCTTCGGCACCTTCAACCGGAACGTCAATTCCCCAGTCAAGGTCACGCGTTACCGCACGAGGCTCAAGTCCGCCGTCGATCCAGGATTTTACTTGTCCGTAAACATTAGGTTTCCAGTCGTTTTTATGACCTTCAAGAATCCATTTTGTTAAGAAATCAGAATAACGGTCTAAAGGTAAAAACCAGTGTTTTGTTTCTTTTAAAATTGGAGTTTCTCCTGTAATTGTCGATTTTGGGTTGATCAAATCGGTTGCGTTCAAAGTCGATCCGCATTTTTCGCACTGATCACCGTAAGCTTCCGGATTGTCGCATTTTGGGCAAGTTCCAACCACAAAACGGTCTGCTAAAAACTGATTTGCTTTTGCATCGTACAATTGCTCTGTAACTTCTTCAATAAAATCGCCTTTATCATACAAAGTTCTAAAGAATTCTGAAGCCGTATCATGATGAATTTTTGCCGAAGTTCTAGAATAATTGTTGAATGAAATTCCGAAATCAGCAAATGATTTACGAATAATTCCATCATATTTATCTATAACTTCTTGTGGCGTAACTCCTTCTTTTTTTGCTTTCATTGAAATTGCAACGCCGTGTTCATCGCTTCCGCAAATAAATGCAACATCTTTTCCCTGCAATCTTAAATATCTCGAATATATATCTGCAGGCACATAAACCCCCGCCAAATGCCCAATGTGGATTGGTCCATTTGTATAAGGTAATGCCGCCGTGATTGTATATCTCTTTGGATTCTGTGTCATAACTCAATTTTATTGAGTGCAAAAATAAGGAATAGAATTGAGATTTTTAAGTTTCATGGAGATTCAGGACGAAAAGGACTTTTAATATGGATCGTTCCTACGGAACTTTTGTTTCTATCCGCATTTTTTCAACGGATTAAAATCCGTTGCTACAATATAATTCGAGCCAATGGCTCTTTACATAAAAGTTCCGTAGGAACAATTTGTTTTGTAGCAACGGATTTTAATCCGTTGAAAATGAACGATTGTCAAAATAAGAGTTCCGTAGGAACGATTCATATAAATTTATCAATCTTTGCGGGACTTCGACTTCGCTCAGTCTGACAATCGAATAAAATCTTCGTATATAGCTGTCGGTAAACCCATAAAATAGAACCAGTTTAAACTAGCCTTACAAGCAAAATCTTCAAGATTTATTTCGCAATCTTTGCATTCGAAAAAAAACAAAAAAACAAGTTTATGAGCAAGACAAAACTAATCATCAATAAAAATGGATCAATTAAAATTGAAGGTGATTTCGAAATCATGGATCCGGAAGGAGCGCTTTACGGATTACAAGGAAGATCTGCACTTGGACTTTGCCGCTGCGGATTATCTGCAAACAAACCATTTTGCGATGGCGGACACAGAAACAACTTCGAGCACGATTCTGTTGCATTCGATTTACCACCAATGAAAACAAACTAAGGAATTTTATTTCTAGGTTTAGATATAAAAAAAGCTGCATTTCTTCTGGATGCAGCTTTTTTTACTTTAGATGTCTAAAAAATCGTCATATTTGTTATAATGGTTTAAACATTCCACTAGCTTTAAGATACTTACATCTTCATTTTGTTCTGTCGCTAAATCTATAACATCTTGAAAATTATCACATGAATATTTAAACCAAAAATCCATTTCTACAACTTTGTCTGGATAAATTTCATCGTCGTCATCGCTAACTTCAACTGTATCTCCTACATAAATAGTCATCTCAGGAGAAAGAAGATTATCATTATCCGAACCATAAATATCGTAGTAATAATCAGCATTATAATTTAGGGAGCGATCTTTTTTTTCCTGAACAAATTTTATAAAATCACTTAGAATCCAAGTTTTATTTTTAAAATCGGGCATACAACTATAATTTAAAATTAAAAACAAATTACAAAAATATAGTATTTTTACTACAAAATTGGTTGTTTTTAAATTTTAACTAAATGAATGTTATATGTAAAGTTCGCCTTTCATTGTAATTATCGATGAACCGCCTACTAAAATATCTTCTTCGCGATTCATAACTTCAATCATTGAGGCTTGTTTTAATTTTACGCCTTGAAGAATTTTATATTCTTTTTCAGATTTGGTAAATTTCTTTTGAGTTAAAAAACCAATTAAAGGACCCGCTGCAGTTCCTGTTGCAGGATCTTCATTTATTCCGATTATGGGATTAAAAAATCTTGTTTCAACGATATGTTCCTGACCTTCATCGGCAATTGTGAAACAATAAAATCCTTCAAAATTGTATTCTTTAGATATTTCGATTAAAAGTTGATTGTCTGGTACAAAGCTGTTCAGTAATTGGCTGTTTTTTATTGGAACCATTGTGTGTGCAACTTCTGTTTTAACTACTGTTGGAACAAAAGCACTTACATCTAAATCCTCAATTTTTAAGCCCAGCGCTACTGCAATTTTATAGGTTGGAATTTCCTGTTTAATGACTGCCGATTTTTGATGCATTTGAACCACAGGATAAAAAGTAACCGGATCAAAACTTACTGTTACAGGTATCGCCGAATGTTTCATGATTACAAAAGGCTCGCTTTCGTTTTGTTCCTCAAAAATAGGCATTCCTTTTAGCAAAGCACCGCAGACTGCGCCTAATAAATTATGTCCTGCACCGTCGATTTCGATTCCCGTTGGGGTAAATGAACGAACTACGAGTGCTTTTTCTCTTGTAGAATAATAGACAAAAGAGGTTTCAGAATAGCCAAATTCTTTAGAGATATCCTTATAGGTTTCTAATCTTAAATTTCCATCAGTAAAAACTACAGAAAGAGGGTTTCCTTTGTAACTTTCGTTTGAAAACACATCTAAAACGTAATATTCTAATGCTGTTCTTCCCTCCATATTTTCCTTTTTTATAGCTGAGCTTGTTTAGACGGAATAAAGTTACAGTTTAAAAAATATCAAAGCAACAACCTTTACAACATTCGTTTTCCTTCAGCGCTAAATTTTATTGCTTTTTCCAATCTTGCAATTCTGGTTTTTTCTTGTTTGGCGCTCATAATCACATGTATTATTACTTTTCTGTATGATGGTGCCTGACTGCTAAAATATTCCCAAGCTGTTTTATGGGCTTTAAATTGTTTTTCAAGTTCGGGATCAAGAACGTAAGCTTCGTTTTCATGCGAGTAAATTTTGGATCTTTCTTCAGATCTTAATTCAAAAGCTTTTATGCCTTCTTCTTTCATCAATCCGGCTTTTGTGAGTGCTTCTACTTTTTTAATGTTGATGGCGCTCCAGATACTTGATTTTTTTCGAGGTGTAAAACGTATCGAATAACTTTCTTCGTCAATAGATCTTCGAACACCATCGATCCAGCCAAAACAAAGCGCCTGATCTACAGATTCTGACCAGGACATAGACGGCTTTTTGCTGTTCACCTTATAAAAACCTACTAAAAGTTCGGTTTCTTTTTTATAATGCTTTTCCAGCCATTCTCTAAATTTTTCTTGAGTTGCGAAGAAAGTCGGGTTCATTTTTTAAGTTTTATTATTCATTTAATTCTTTCCAGCAAACGTCAATTTCTCTTTTAACTTCTTCCTGTAATTGAGGAAGTTCATTTTCAATCCAATGTTTACTTTCTTTAGTTAAATAATATTGGTTTTCGTTGAGTTTGTATTTCATGGCGCCAAAAATCATTTCAATCATTTTATCAGTTTCAGATGTTCCATTGGCAAAATTAGGCGCAATTAAATATCTTAAAAGTTCTTTTTCGTATTGTGGTTTGTAATACAAAATATAACTGACTATTGGCAGATAGAAATAAAAATAGCTGTTGGTATTAGATGCGTATTGTATCTTATGAAATTCAGAAATCAAATTATCCCATTCAAAATCTGTTGTTCCTGAATTGAATTCTGTCAGTAATTCAAAAGTTTTTTTCGCACTCGGAACAATTTCTCCCATTCTTTTTAGACTAGAAAAAGCTTCTTCAAACTCAATATTTTCAGATTTGTTTTTGTTCCAGTTAAAAACTCCCATTTGTCTGTCTTTTTAATTTCGATTTCTTATAAAAATAACTGCCAAAATATATAATTAAAGGAACAAAGATATTGTATTGTTGTGGTTAGGTCTTCCATTGTTTAAAATAATAAAACCATAAAAACAATATGCAGTGTCTTTATGGTTTTATAAAAGTATAACAAATAAGAGAAATCAAAAATTTATTCGAAAACTACTTCTTTGTTAGTTTTTGCTATTTTAACAATATGGTAAGGCTGCGTAATTACTGTTGCAAGGCCTCCTGAATTTAATCGATCAACTTTAACTGCTATACGATTTTCAGTTTGGGTAATTCCGGTAATATCTATAGAGAAACCGCCGTAGTTACGTACTTCATCAATAACTGCAATAACGGTATATTTTTCAAAGTCAATATCGGTGCTAATGCTGTTTTGCCAAGGTTTATTATTGAGGTCCAGTTTTACCAATAACTTGTTCCATTCTGCCAGGTCTGTAATAACAAGATTAGCTTTTGGATTGTTGTAATCTCCGTTGAAATAATCTGCATGATACAGATCTGTAAATTCTACTTTTGACGATGCCGAATCATCGTTACTGCAGCTTGTAAGTGTAAATAGAATACTCAAAATAAATAAAATCTGTTTCATATTTTTTGGTTTTAGTTAACTAACATTTCTTGTTAAATGCTATTTATTAAACAGATGGAATTTATTTATATGGTTGCGTATTTCAATATTAAGTTTTTATTTGGTAACGTTTTAATAACACTTATCAGATGGCTGAGTTTATAAATAAACGCTGAATAAATTATTCTTTTTCATTTTCCTCTTCGGTAATATTTTTCCTTTTGAAATGTTGTACGGTTAAAACAAATGTAAAACAGCTAATAAATATTGGAGATAAGAAAAACATTAAATCTTGAATGCTGTTTAAGCCATATTTAATAAACAATGATTTTAAGGTATAATAAATAAACCAGTACGGAAAAAGAATAATACCTAACAACATAGAATACCAAAAAAAATTTAATATTTTCTTTAACGATTTTGATTCTTCGGTCAAATGGTAATAAGCCGTAGATTCTAGGAATAAGTAAGGTTTAATAATGTTATTTGCAACTGAAAATTGACGATGTTTAAAAATTACTGATGTTAAACCCATATAATATTTACTTTGGCTGCTTATAACAAGGTAAACTTGAATGATTTTATAATGACAAAATGCAAAAACAGAAGGGATTATATATAATGCAATCGTATTTTCTTGAAGTTTGAATGGTCCAACAGATATTTCATCAATTTTTGTCTGTAAGATCAAAGGAAATGCTATAATTAAAAAAAGTACAATCAATAATAATCTATTAAGAGATTTTTTATTCTCGTCAATTCTTTGATTAAGTAAATCTAAATATTTGTTTCTCTTTTCTTTAGATTTTAATATTTTTTTGAAATATAAATTAATAAGAATGTCAGTTTCTATATATTCATCTTCTTTATTTATATCTTGTTGTTTGGATGTAGTTGGCATTAGTTGAGGTATAAAGTTAATCTTTCATCTTCTGCTAAAATAATCTTTTATATTCTCGTTACAGGAATGAAATACTATATTAATTATATAGATTTGATTTTTTTTTTTAATGGTTGCGTGAAATTTTCTCTCAACTTTGCAAAACAAAACACTAAATACAAACTCAAATGGAATTCGGTAGAATTATAGTTTCAGAAACAGCAATGAAAAGTGAAAATCTGCAGGATGTTATTCACTCCAATATTTCGATAATCAACTTAATGCGCGAAGAAGGCGTAGACGACGAGCTTATTCACGAAGATGCGCTTACGAGTTACTATCTCGATTATTACTATTCACAATATGCCGAAGGAAATTTTTCGCAGTTTGTTTACAACTCAGGCTGGAACAAAGAATTAAATGAGCTTATTGAAGAAGGCCTGGCATTAATTGGCGCCGAAAAACATTTAGAATTGTTTTTGGAACAAAGCAAGAAGGTTAGAATCATGAGCAATATTAAACTGGGAAAATTCCTGAAAGGAAAATTAGAAGGCGTAAACCCGGTTCGTGATGCTTTAAATAACAATACTTTTTTTGAATTAGATGAAAATCTGGTTGAGCTGAATGCCAATTTCCTGAAAAATCATCCTGATTTTGAGGTGCTTGCTGTAGATGAAATCTTTGCTGTTTTGGAAGAATTTACAGGACATGAAATTAAAAGATCTTAAACTTTTAGGTTTAAGATTCTACGATATTAATCTGTCTTTTCAAACAAAATTACGAATCAAATTTAATGGCGTTTTTGCGAATCTGTAATTTATAAGTGTATTTTTTTGATTTAATTTAAAAAGCTTAGCCAGAATATTTTATATTTGATAGCCCTTAATTTTAAAATCAAAAACCAATGAAAATTAACACCTACTTAATTCTCAGCGGCGCTTTTCTGTTTTTGTTCTCCTGCGGGAAGAATGAAAAACAGCTTATTGAAGAAAACGCCCCATCGTTAGCAGTTCAGTCTGAAAGCCCCAAAGCAGTCGAAAAGCTAATCTTTAAAAAAAGTGAATACATTATCCCATCAGATGAACTCGATTTGAGTCTGCTCAAGAAAGCAGCAGAAAATTTAAACATCAAATATGCTTCCATTAAAACAGAAGATGTAAGTTCGATTCGCTATAACGATAATGTAACTTTTTTCGTTATTTCAATTATCAATAAACCTGAGAAAGCAAAATCAAATGAAGAAAATTTAGGTAACTACTACCAGAGAAAGTATCTTTTTGTTAATAACGAAGACGGGAAAATTCTGGCAGAAGAAAACGATAAAAATCTTGGTTATTATGAAAATGATGGCTTACGAGCTGCCAAAACTTATATTTTAAAAGATTTACTGCAATTAAACGATACAACCCGTGCAATTGCTTTGACTACAGAAGTATATTCGAACAGCAGAGTTGTAATGTATTCTGAAGAAAAATTTACCATTATAACTTTCGACGGAAAAAAAATGAAGAAAGTTTTATATGAATATCCAATTCGATCAGCAAATGGAGATTCAAACGGAGGAGGAACTTATCAAATAGAAACCCTAGAAGCCGGAATTAGTATTTCTGACACGCAGACAAACGGGTTTTATGACTTAATGGTTTCTAAAATCTTTACCTACGAAGATGCTATTGAGGCAGATGTAGAAAATGATATTCAGCAAAAAAGCGATTTAAAAGTTAAAAAAGAATTTCAGAGATTAAAATTTGATGGTAAAACGTATTCATTTCATAAAGACGATCGAAGCCGATTTTTGTAAGTTCACATTTTATTAAAACTAAAAAATGTTTAAAAAGATCCTTTTTGCCTTATTTATCTGCCCTGTTTTTCTGCTGGCTCAGGAAAAAGGAAAAGAGGTATCTGATAATGTCACCCGATATTTTTATTACGATAAAGTAGTTTCGGTTGCGATTTGGTATGGAGCAGATAAAAAACCGGATAGCTCGAAAACTTATTACTCGAACGGGAAACTAAATGAAGTTTTCTATTTTGATAAAGACGGATTAAAAGACGGCGATTGTTTTCAGTATAATAAGCAGGGCGAAAAATTGGTAACATGGAATTTTGAACACGGAAAAATGACCGGAAGAGCAGATCATAAACTTCCGTTTAATAAAGATCGTGAAGAAACGGTAACGAAAGCTTTAAAAATGCTCACGGATATTAATACAAGAACTAATTTTAATCCAACAAAAATAAATGATCTTTACAATCGTGGTGTTTTAAGCATTAGTCTTGGCAATAATACTCTGGCGATTGAAGATTTAAAAAAGGTTGAATACGCGATTGATAAAGATCCGAAAAATAAAAAATTAGTATTTTCAGATTCGGTTCAAAAAAAAGCAGCTATTTTTCGCAGCAAGCTTTATGACCGAATGGCAAGTATTTACGCAGCGCTTGAAATGGAAGGCTTTGCTCTAAATTATTATCATAAAGCAATTAAGAACGCGCCCAATGATTATCGCATTTTATATAATTTCGCAACATTGTTGCAAAATAGAAAAATGAATGATTTGGCGCGTTATTATTTAGAGAAAATTGTAATCGAAAAACCAGACCATGCCCACGCATACTGGGGACTTGCCAGATTATTGAGTGATGAAGGCGAGTATGAAAAAGCATTCGAAAATATCCAGAAAGCGTTTCAATACGAAAAGCAGATTATTGAAAGAACAACTGCTTACGGAGGAAGAGATTTAAAAACAACCAGAGGATTAATTTATCATAAACTGGGAGAATCCAAAAAAGGAATTGCCGATTTGAAAGAAGCATTAGAAATGGATAAAAACAATTCGTATGCAATGAAAAATCTCGGCATAATTTATCTGGATCAGAAAAAGTATGACGATGCCTGCGAATTATTTCAAAAAGCAAAAGATCTCAATTACACTTTAGCTTACGACGAATTTGATCTGGACGCACTTTTAAAAGATGCGTGTAATAAACGCCAGCCGGAAAAAGCAGTTAAAATCAAACCGTATGTTTTTCCAAATCCGGCTCAAACCACAATTACAGTTGAGAATCTTAATTCAAAAAACTTTGATTTTGAGTTTTTTAATTTTGAATCAAAATCGGTTTTAAAAGGAAAAACCAGCGACGGGACAATAAACATTCTTGGACTAGATTCCGGGTTTTATATTTTAAAAACTAATATTGGAGAAACTGCAGAAACTTTTAAAGTTATAAAAGAATAGGTTTCATTGAGGAAAACTCCCCTCGCATCTTTGCAAAACCTTCGCGTATCTCTGCTTAATCCCCGAAATAACTTTAGACTAAACTTTGTAGGTAATCTTAGCAAACATTTCCTTAAATTTGCTTCCGTTATAAAAAAATACAATAGTTATAAAAATCAAGCTATGTTACAAATCGCATTTATTAGAGAAAATCAGGAGAAAGTAATCAAGGCTTTAGCAAAACGTAATATCGATGCTAAAAGCGTTGTTGAAGAGGTGGTGCAATTAGACGAAAACCGTCGTGCAGCTCAAGTGGAATTAGATAATACTTTAGCTGAATCTAATAAATTGTCCAAAGATATAGGCGAATTAATGAAAGCAGGAGAGAAAGCTAAAGCAGCGATCTTAAAAGAAAAAACGGTTTCATTAAAAGAAAAAAGCAAAGAACTTGGCGAAAAAGCAGAAGCTTTAGCAGTTGAGTTAACAAATAAATTATACACACTTCCAAATCTTCCGGCTGATATTGTTCCTGAAGGAAAAACTCCAGATGACAATTTGAATGTTTTTGAAGAAGGTGATATTCCGGTTTTACACGAAGGTGCACAGCCGCACTGGGAATTGGTAAAGAAATACGATATCATCGATTTTGAATTGGGTGTAAAAATTACGGGTGCAGGTTTCCCTGTTTACAAAGGAAAAGGAGCTCGTTTACAGCGTGCTTTAATCAACTATTTTTTAGATAAAAATACAGCAGCAGGATACAACGAAGTTCAGGTGCCGCATTTGGTAAACGAAGCTTCAGGTTACGGAACCGGACAATTGCCAGATAAAGAAGGGCAGATGTACCACGCCGGAGTTGATGATTTATATTTAATTCCAACGGCTGAGGTTCCGGTTACGAACTTGTTCCGTGATGTTATTTTAAACGAAAGTGATTTACCAGTTTTACATACGGCTTATACGCCATGTTTCCGTCGTGAAGCAGGTTCTTACGGAGCACACGTTCGCGGATTAAACCGTTTACACCAATTTGACAAAGTAGAAATCGTACGTGTTGAACATCCGGATAATTCATACGCAGCGCTTGACGGAATGGTAGAACATGTTAAAAACATTCTTCAGGAATTGAAATTACCATACAGAATTTTACGTCTTTGCGGAGGCGATATGGGTTTCACATCGGCATTGACGTATGATTTCGAAGTATTTTCTACAGCACAGGACCGCTGGTTAGAAATTAGTTCTGTTTCTAATTTCGAAACTTTTCAGGCAAACCGCTTAAAATTACGTTTCAAAGATAAAGATGGTAAAAACCAATTAGCGCATACATTAAACGGAAGTTCATTGGCATTGCCTAGAGTTTTAGCCGGAATTTTAGAAAATTACCAAACACCGGAAGGAATTGTAATTCCAGAAGTTTTACGTCCTTACTGCGGATTTGACATTATAAATTAATTTTAGTAATTTAGAGTTAAACCTGACGGGTTTTTAAAACCCGTCAGGTTTTCTTAATTGTTTAAAATACCACGCTAAAAACAGAAATATGAAAAACATCCTTATCTATATCTTTTTGTTGTGGTCTGGTTTTATGTTCTCACAAAATGAACAGTTAGCGAACAATTACTACGATAAAGGCGATTTTGAAAAAGCTAAGATTATCTACGAAGATCTTTTAAGAAACTCACCATCCAATACCCAATATTTTTTAAGAACAATAGATTGTTACCAGCAGTTACAGCAGTTTGATATTGCAGAGAAAACAATTCTGGAACGATACAACCGCTACAAACAAGGTGTTTTCTTGGTTGAATTGGGATACAATTATCAATTACAGAAAAACGAATCGAAAGCCAAAAGTTACTACGAGCAGGCCATCGAAAAAATAAAAACAAATCCCAATGATGTTTACGGAGTTGGAAATGCATTTGAGAAAAAGGTTTTATTAGAATATGCTCTAAAATCGTATCAAACCGCAATGCAGGTGCAGCCGAATTATAATTTCAATTTTCAAATTGGAATGTTGTACGGCCAGTTAGGCAAAACCGATTTGATGATTGATCTCCTGCTGACAGAATCGTATAACAATCAGCAGAATGCCAATTTGATCCAAATGCAGCTTTCTCGTTTTATGAACGGCGAAACCGATAATACGGCTTTTAAAGATGCGATGCGAAAAGCATTGATTTTAAGAACCCAGAAAGATCAGGATGTTTTTTGGAATCATTACTTAAGCTGGTTTTATGTACAGCAGAAAGAGTTTGGAAAAGCATTTATTCAGGAAAAAGCGATTTACAAACGCGAACCGGAATCTTTAATCAGTATTGTAAATTTGAGTCAGTTTGCATTGAATGAAGATGATACCGAAACAGCTTCTGAAATCCTGAATTTTATTCTTCAAAACACAAAAGATGTCGATTTGCTTATTAAAAGCAATGCAAGTTTAATGCAGATTAAAATTGATAAAGCCCAGGAAAAAGAGTATCCGGCCATTACAAACGAACTGCAGCAATTATTGGTTACTTACGAAGTAACTCCTTTTACCTTATCTTTGCAATTAATTCAGGCTCATTTTTTGGCTTTTAATTTAAAAAAGACAGAAGAAGCCAAAACAGTTGTAAAGAAATCTCTAACGTTAAATTTAAATGCTTATCAGCAGGCTGATGCCAAAATGGAGCTTGCAGATATTTTGCTTTTAGAAGAAAAGTACAATCAGGCGTTAATTTATTATTCGCAGATTCAGTTAGATTTAAAGAATGATGTCATGTCGCACGAAGCCAGTTTAAAGGCTGCGAAAACGAGTTATTACAAAGGCGATTTTGAATGGGCATTAAAACAATTTAAAGAATTAAAATCGGCAAACACGCAATTAATTGCCAACGACGCTCTTGAATATTTTTTACTGATAAATGACAACACAGCAGCCGATTCGACACAAACAGCATTAAAGGAGTTTGCAAAAGGCGATTTTTTACTTTATCAGAATAAAAAACCTGAAGCTATTACACAGTTTCAGAATATTTTAAAGAACTTTAAAGGTCAGGAAATAGAAGCTGTAACATTATTGCGTTTAGGCAGAATATACGAAAGCCAAAAGGATTTTGCTTCGGCTTTAAGCCAATACCAGCAAATAATAGACAATCACAGCGACGGAATTTATGTAGATGAAGCGCTGTTTTTCTCGGCAGAAATTTACAACGACGAATTAAAAGACGTAGAAAAGGCCAAGCCTTTATATGAAAAGGTAATTTTTAACCATCAGGACAGTATTTACTTTGTTGATGCCAGAAAAAAATACCGGGAATTGAGAGGAGATAAGAATTTATAGTTTGGTTTAATTGGTTATTTGTTTAACCGTTTAACCGAATTTACGATTAAACAAATGAATTTAGTAATATGAGATGTTTATTTTAAGAGTCTAAGAAAAGAAAACTTAGAATCTTAGAATCTCAGAATCTTTTAAAAAACATGATTATTTTTAACGTTACCACCAATATACACGAAAGCGCGCACGATCAATGGTTAAAATGGATGCAGGAAAAGCACATACCGGAGATTTTGGCGACACAAAAATTTTCTTCGGCACGAATTGTAAAAGTTTTGGTTGAAGAAGAAATGGGCGGAGTTACTTATTCTGTACAATACACAACAGACAGTAAGGATACTTTAGAGAAATATTATCTGGAAGACCAGCCCAGATTTGATAAAGAAGCTTTAGAACTCTTTGCAGATAAAATGCTTTCTTTTAGAACAGAACTTGAGGTTGTTTCAGAACATTAATCAGTTCTAAGTCTCGGTTTTCAGTTTTCAGAAAACAGAATTGCCTGCAGATTAAACAGATTATTAGATTTAAAATTGTGATAATCGCGGCAAAAAAATATAAAGCTTTGAGTCTTTGTGCCATTATGGCAAAAAAAGTGAAATAAGCTTTGACCCTTCACAGCAAAAGAATACTTTTGCGCCCTCGTGGCAAAACAAGAATGATAAAATGGAAAAAGTAAAAGCCAAAAAACATTTAGGACAGCACTTTCTTAAAGACGAAAGCATTGCAAAAGCAATTGCCGATACTTTGAGTTTAAAGGGATACGATGAGGTTTTAGAAATAGGACCTGGAATGGGTGTGCTTACTAAATATTTACTTGACAAACCTGTTAATACACGAGTAATTGAAATTGATACAGAATCTGTTGAGTATTTGGGGGTAAACTATCCAAAATTAAAAGATAAAATTATTTCAGAAGACTTTCTGAAATACAATATAAATCAGGTTTACGAAAACAAGCAGTTTGCTATAATTGGTAACTTCCCTTATAACATTTCATCTCAAATTGTTTTTAGAACATTAGAATTTAGAGATCAGATTCCTGAATTTTCAGGAATGTTTCAAAAGGAAGTTGCAGAACGCATCTGCGAGAAAAAAGGATCAAAAACCTACGGAATCCTGTCTGTACTGGCACAGGCTTTCTATGATACTGAGTATTTGTTTACTGTAAGCGAAAATGTTTTTATTCCTCCGCCCAAGGTTAAGTCGGGTGTGATGAAAATGACCCGAAAGGAAGATTATAGTCTTCCGTGTGGTGAAAAGTTATTTTTTACGGTTGTAAAAACGGCTTTTCAGCAAAGACGAAAAACATTACGTAACAGTTTGAAAACATTAAATTTATCAGATAAACTGCGAGAAGACATTATCTTTGATAAACGTCCCGAACAGCTAAGTGTTGAGGAATTTATTGTTTTGACTCAAAAAATAGAAGCCGATGGAGTTCAAAGTTAGCAGAGAATTTATCCACCAATTAGAGGAACTAATCGTTAAGAAAAACGACAATGAACTTGAAGTTTTACTTAATGATCTTCACCACGCTGATATCGCCGAAATTCTTGAAGAATTAGATTTTGACGAAGCAACTTACATTTTCAAAGTTTTAGATAGTGATAAAACCGCTGAGATTCTTCTTGAATTAGAAGAAGACCTGCGTGAAAATATCTTAAGCCGACTTTCACCAAAAGAAATTGCCGAAGAGCTTGATGAGCTTGAAACAAATGATGCGGCAGATATTATCGCCGAGCTTTCTCAGGAAATCAAAGCTGAGGTTATCTCGGAGATGGTCGATGTTGAACACGCCAAAGATATTGTCGAGTTATTGCGCTATGACGAAAACACGGCAGGTGGTTTAATGGGGAAAGAGCTTGTAAAAGTCAATGAAAACTGGAACGTTTTGACCTGCGTAAAAGAAATGAGAATTCAGGCTGAAAATGTTTCAAGAGTGCATTCTATTTATGTTGTTGATGATGAAAACCGTTTAAAAGGGAGACTTTCTCTTAAAGACTTGCTGACTTCTTCTACCAAAACTCAGATTGGAGAAGTTTATATCCGAAAATTGAATTTTGTAAATGTTGATACTGAAGATGTAGAAGTTGCCCGTATCATGCAAAAATACGATTTAGAGGCAATTCCGGTTGTTGATGAATTGGGGCGTCTGGTTGGAAGAATCACCATTGATGATATCGTAGACGTAATCAAAGAAGAAGCAGATAAAGATTACCAGTTAGCTGCGGGTATTACACAGGACATTGAAACAAATGACAGCGTTCTCGAATTAACAAAAGCTCGTCTGCCTTGGCTTTTAATAGGTATGGTGATAGAGATTGTGGCTTCTTTTGTTTTAAAAGATAATGAAACCGCTTTTCAAAAATATTCAACATTAATTATTTTTGTGCCTCTGCTTTCGGCAACAGCCGGAAATATTGGAGTTCAGGCATCGGCAATCGTAGTTCAGGGTCTGGCCAACGGAACCTTGAAAGAATTCAGTAAAAGTTATTTCAGCAAAGAAATTACCGTTTCGATGATTTCCGGAAGCATTATTTCATTGCTTTTGCTGGCCTATCATTCTCTTATGTACGGACAATATTTAGTGGGAATCGCTATTTCGATTTCTATGATTGTGGTTATTATGTTTGCTGCAACTTTAGGAACTTTAGTCCCGCTTTTTCTTCATAAAAATAAAATAGACCCCGCTATTGCAACAGGTCCTTTTATTACCACAACAAATGATGTTTTTGGTATCATGCTCTATTTTGGAGTAGCAAAAATGATTCTCGGCTTTTAGATTTTTGCCACAAATTGACCTCTTACAGTGATTTAAAATCTGTAAAATCTGCGTAATTTACACGCCGATAAAATCTGCTGTTTAGCAGCCAAAATAAATTAAAACCAAGCAGGATGAAAGTACACATTATAGGGGGAGGAAACCTTGGAGTTTCTATTGCCTTGGGAATTGCAAAATTTTCTAAAAACAATCAAGTAACTGTAACCAGAAGAAATATAGCCGCTATTCAATATTTAACGGAATACGGAATTACAGTTTCTAACGATAATAAACACAATATTCAGGAAGCCGATGTAGTGATCTTAACCATAAAACCGTATCAGGTTGATACAGTTTTGGCAGAGATTTTACCGGTAATTCAAAATAAAACAATTGCTTCTGCTGTAAGCGGTTTGTCTTTGGATATTCTTCAATCTAAAACAAATAATGAATATCCGGTTGTACGTATTATGCCAAACATAGCGGCACAGTTTGGAGAATCGGCAACTTGTATTTCTTTTCCTGAAAAATACAAAGAAAACGCGGCGCCAATTGTAGACTTATTTCAGGATTTGGGAACAGCTCCTGTAATCGACGAAAAATTAATGGATGCAGCGACTGTTTTAGGCGCGTGTGGTACTGCATATGCTTTGCGTTATATTCGTGCCTCTATGCAGGCAGGAATCGAAATTGGGTTTGATTCAAACACCGCTCTCGCAATTGCTGCACAAACGGTAAAAGGAGCAGCAAAAATGCTTTTAGAAGAAAGAGTTCACCCAGAACAGTTAATCGACCGTGTAACAACGCCGCAAGGTTGTACAATTGTTGGTTTAAATGAAATGGAACACAATGGTTTCAGTTCATCTTTAATTAAAGGCATCAAAACTTCTTTGAAACAAATCAAAGGTTAGTTGTAAAGAAATTCGAATATTTTTAAAATTCCAAATTCCAATTCTTGTTGGGGTTTGGGATTTTTTGTGTTTAAGATTTAGTAATCACGTTTTGTTGAGCAATAGTCTATTACTAGTGGCAGATTTTTTTCATTTATAACTTCTTTAAACATACTCCTGTGATAATCAATTCCCAAGGTCTCAATTTTGGTACTGTCAATTTTCTTGTTTTTTTGGAGTATCCATTTTACTAAAACCAGTGAATCTGTACTGCGTAATGCTGGTCCGGTGCTTTTGGCGTCTAATTTATGACAAGCAGCACAATTAGAGTTGAAAATTTCTTTTCCTTTATTTTGAGTGTCTGTTAATTCAGGATATTTTGTTCCACAAACGGGAACAGGAGTTTTACAATACCAGTTTGTTGGAGGTTTGTATGTTTTTATTTCATAAAAGATTATTCCAACGAGCAGAATTATAAAAGTAATTGAGAATAAAAGAATATGGCGTATTCTTTTCATTTGCAAAGTTTGGAAATTTATTTTTGGACTTTTATTAAAAGAATATACTTTCTATCACAATCAGAAAGCTTCGTGTAATAATTCATTGAATTGCCAGAATTTTGAATTGTAAGCGTATCTTTTACATAGCTGGCACTGATTCCAACAGGGATTTCTAAATCTTTTGAATCTGAAATAGAATCGTTTTCTTCTTCATTACTGATGTCGCCTTCATATTCGGCCCATTTTATACCTTCTAAAACCAAGTACTTTTCTCCATTTTTTTGGTCTTTAAAAGTGGCAGTCCCTTTCAGTTCCCTGCTTTTTGTTTTTAAGAAATAAGAATACCCATTTTTGGTTTTAGTTATTTGCAAAGTAAGTCTGCATTCACCAGAATCATTTTCTTCTGCTTTTGTTTCATAAGTACCTTCAACAGTTTCCTCATTATTTTTTATAGGAAGTACAATAGTATCTTTTGTAATTTTTGTTTCGATAACTTCAGATTCTTTTTTTGTATTACAGGCTGAAATTATTAAAACTGCAGAAATTGGTATGATAAGTTTATTTATAAAATTCATTTCAGGTATTTTTATTTGTTGTAAGAATATACCGCAAATATACAAAACCTGTAATTCCAGAAATGATTGAGGCAATAATAATTGCAATTTTAGAGAATACAATAATTTCAGGATCCTTAAAAGCTAAAAGAGTTATAAAAATTGACATTGTAAAACCAATTCCGCCCAGCATTCCCGCTCCTAATATGTGTGCCCATTTTAAGTTTTTTGGCAGGGCACATAATCCGGCGCTTACTCCAATTGAAGAAAAAAGCAGAATGCCAAGAGGTTTTCCTATTACCAGACCTAAAATAATTCCGAATGCATTGGGATGATTTAAGCCAATATGCCAGTTTGATTCTATCGCAATGCAGGTATTGGCAATCGCAAAAAGAGGAAGAATAAAAAATGCAACAGGCTGATGTAAAAAATGCTGCAATTTGTATGAAGTAGATTTTTCGCCTCCGTCGCCAAATGGAATTACAAATGCCAAAATAACTCCTGTAATTGTAGCATGGATTCCGGAATTCAACATAAAATACCACATTATGACACCGCCAATTAAATACGGAATCAAATTATAGACTTTCATTCTGTTTAAAATAAATAAGAAAACCCAAATTCCTAATGCAATCGCAAGATTTACAAACCCAATTGAAGTCGTATAAAATACGGCAATAACTATTATGGCTCCTAAATCGTCAATTACTGCAAGTGCTGTTAAAAAGACTTTTAATGAAGCTGGGACTTTATCGCCTAAAAGAGATAATATTCCAATTGCAAAAGCAATATCCGTTGCCATAGGAATTCCGGCACCATTTTGAGTTGAAGTTCCAAAATTTAGAGCAAGAAAAGTAGCTGCAGGAATAAGCATACCACCAAAAGCGGCCATAATAGGCAGTGAAGCATTTTTGATATTTGATAACTCACCATGATAAATTTCACGTTCCAGTTCCAGACCAATCAATAAAAAGAAAATTGTCATCAATCCGTCATTAATCCAATGCGTGATCGAATGCCCTCCTAAATCTTTTTCCCAAAAAGCAATATACTCAGCCGAATAAGATGAGTTAGCAGCCCACAACGAAATTACGGTGACAAATAATAATAGTAATCCGCCTGATTTTTCGTTTTCAAAGAAGGCTTTAAAAGTCTTGGTTAATTTCATTTTGGAAAGTTTGTGATGATTTAGAAATGACAGAATTTCTTTGAGGCTTGTATTTTCAAAGTTAAAAAAAAATCTGACCAATAAAAAGTTTCACTTTCATAGCACAAATATTCCTGTTTTAAATGAGTGAGTCTTTTTAAGAAAAAACTTAAAGAAAAGTATATTTTTGTTTTTATAAAACAACATGTAATGAATTATAAAAATACTCTTTTCAAAATTATATGCCTTTCTTTTATACTCTTTCAGATTTCCTGTAAAAAAGAAAACAATCAAAAAAATGAAGAAGTAACAGCAGAAAATGTAAATAAATCAGCTTCTGTTCAAATTGCGCAGACTTATCAGACTGATGAAAAATTATCAGATGATGAAAAGCTGGAAGTGAAATCTGTTATTCATTTCTCGGCAAAATACAACTCGCCTGCAATATGGAATTATGAAAAAGATGTAACCCAGGGAGCACTTCGAAAACTCAATCCATTATCTAATGGAAATCTGGTTTTTTTAATGGAAGAAGGAGACGGAAAATATAATTTTTCCCCTTTTGTGCTTATACTCGACAAGAATGGAAAAGAAATATTCAAGCAAAACATAGGAGATAAAAAATCGAAATATAATTTTTACGATCCTTTAGTGCAGGACAATTCTAACGGAGGTTTTACTTTGTATGTAAAAAAAGAGATAAAATCAGTAAATGAATCTGCTGTTTCAGATGAAGCTAAAATGCGAAGTGCCCTGGCAAAATATCAAATAGAAAAGATAACTTTTAAAAATTTGAACAGTCCGTCTACTTCCATCAGCAGATCAATGGAAGAAATTTTCTTTAAAACTTTGCAGGAAAAAGGCTTTACGCATTTGAGTAAAAGTGACTTTTCATTAAAAAGTATCAAGAATAAAATCTGGATAACTGGTACTGCAGCAAAACCAAACGAAAGTGAAATTCCGTTTATCGCCGTATTAGATGAAAACTTCAAACTGCTGAAATTTAACAGCTATGAAGGTTATCCTGAAACTGATATTAATAGTATCAGTTTAAATCCCGATAATACTTTTTGCATTGAAGGAGTAGAAGACACCGCAGCAGACGGCAGTTATTACTCAACTTATAAAAGATTTATAATTAATGAAAATCTGAAATTACTTGCAGACAAATCTGATTCAAAACCGTATTCATCTTTTTACCGCGGACCTTCGGCACCAGATGTTGAAGAAGAGGAAGAAGAAGCAGTTTCAGAAGAAACAACATCAGAAACAGAAACCAATTCTAATCAGGAAAGTGAAAAGGGAAATACATGTCATTTTTATTCGGACAGAGTTGAGAACAGCTATTACAGTATAAAAGAAAAAGAGATGAATTCGAGTGAAATACTGTTTGAAAAAGCCAAAAGTGCAGACAGTACTGCTTTGTGGCAGATTCGATTTGTATTTCCAAGTAATTATGAAGTGCCATATATTAATAGTACTAAAGGGTTTAAACGCAAAAACGGTGATTTTGTCTTTTCTCTTTTCATACGCGATGAATCTGTAAAAAGCGGTGTTCTCAGCATGGTCATTTTTATATTTAACAAAGAAGGCCGTTTGGTCAGCCAGTTTCAAACTCCCGCTTATTTTGGTTTAACCAATTTTGAAATGCAGGAAGTCAATGGAGAACTTATCGCAGGATTTATATCTTATAATGCTGATTATGTTAATAACAATTGGGAATATCCGCATGTTTTCCGTTCAATATCTTATCCTTTAGATTAAAAGATCTTAGAGAATTACTCGTATTTTTGCCTGACATTAAATTCAATTAAAATGAGTGTAAAAATTCTACATATAGACAGCAACCATCCGGTTCTGTGGAACCAGTTAGAAGAAGCAGGTTTTGAAAACCATGCCGATTTTAAATCTTCTAAAGAAGAAATTGAAGCTAAAATTCAGGATTATAATGGTATTGTAATTCGAAGCCGATTTAAAATTGATAAGACTTTTTTAGATAAAGCCGTAAATCTTCAGTTTATCGCCAGAGTTGGTGCAGGTTTAGAAAGTATTGACTGCGATTATGCCGAAACAAAAGGAATTCATTTAATTGCTGCGCCCGAAGGAAATCGAAATGCAGTTGCAGAACATTCGCTTGGCGTAATCTTATCGCTTTTTAATAATTTAAATCAGGCCGATGCCGAAGTGAAAGCCGGACAATGGAATCGCGAAAGCAACCGCGGCCACGAACTGGACTTAAAAACGGTAGGTATTATTGGTTACGGAAATATGGGAAAGGCTTTTGCTAAAAAACTTCGCGGTTTTGAAACAGAAGTTTTGTGTTATGATATTCTGGATAATGTTGGCGATGAAAATGCCAGACAAGTTTCTCTGGCAGAATTACAAGAAAAAACAGATGTTTTGAGTCTTCACCTTCCTTGGACACCAGAAACAGATAAAATGGTTAACACCGATTTTATAAATGCCTTTAAAAAGCCGTTTTGGATCATTAATACTTCACGCGGCAAAAATATTGTTACGGCAGATTTAGTTGAAGCAATGAAGGTGAAAAAAATATTAGGATCAGGGCTGGATGTTCTTGAGTATGAAAAACTATCTTTTGAAACACTTTTTCAGGATAAAAATACACCGGAAGCATTTCAATATCTGCTTGAAGCAAAAAATGTTTTGCTGACGCCGCATATTGCAGGCTGGACATTCGAAAGTCACGAGCGTCTGGCTCAGGTTATTGTAGATAAAATTAAGGCTGTATATGCCTAGAACGTTGTTTTCTTTGTTAATTTTAAATAACGAGTCTTTTCTTGTAAATTTTTCGCTGCCGATTAGTTTTATTTGTTAATTTTTAATAATATTGTTTCCGATATTTAAAGAATCAGTCTAAATAACTTTTTCTTTATTTTTCCTGGAGAAGCCGAAAATCCAAAAAAGAGTAGGCATTATTACTTAACTAATTTTATTAATTATGATTGAATGGTACAAAAAAGTAGTTTTTGAAAACTATGCAAACTTTGACGGAAGAGCCAGAAGAAAAGAATATTGGATGTTTTTCTTGACAAATATTATTATAAGTTTTGTTTTAGGCTTTGTAGCTGGATTAATTTCACCTAGTTTAGGCTTAATTGCAAACGTTTACAGCCTTGCTGTTCTTGTTCCTTCAATTGCTGTTGCTATTAGAAGAATGCATGACGTAGGTAAAAGCGGATGGTTTATCCTTATTCCAATTTATAACTTGATTTTAGCTTGTACTGAAGGAGATAAAGGAGCAAACGCATACGGACCAGATCCTAAAAATGAGTTTGATGAACTTAATGAAATTGGTAAAGCCGAGCTATAATTGATATAAATAGTACTATATAATATGGAAACTACAAAACCAGAATCATGGAATACGCCGTCAGGGCCAAAACCAGAAAATAAAAAAGTTGTTGCAGGTGTTCTTGGTATCTTATTAGGAGGATTTGGAATTCACAAATTTGTATTAGGATACACACAAGAAGGAATAATTCAAATCGTGGTTACTTTAGTAACTTGCGGAGCAGGAAGCTTAATTGGTTTCATCGAAGGAATTATATACCTTACGAAAACAGACGAAGAATTTTACCAAACTTACCAAGTAGGTAAAAAAGGCTGGTTCTAAAACGATATTAAATCCCATTTGTGTACTATCAAATGGGATTTTTTTTGCCATTTACATTTAATAATAAACTTTAAAAATACAGGTATGGAAAGTACACAAGAGAATAAAAAAGTTGTTGCAGGAATTCTTGCTATATTATTAGGGGCATTAGGAATTCATAAGTTTTATTTAGGATACAGCAAAGAAGGTATAATCCAGCTTATTTTGGGTCTTTTATGCGGTGTAGGAGGTATAATTGGTATAATTGAAGGAATTCTTTATCTAACGAAGTCAGATGAAGAATTTTATCAAACCTATCAGGTTGGCAAAAAAGGCTGGTTCTAAAAAAATAAAAAATCCTATTTGAAAGAATGGGATTTTTTATTGACTGAATTTCAACTCAAAGAAATGTCCTTTTTTATTATAATAAAAACGTTTACCTCCTTTTATAAACTCTGAAAGTAAGTAATCTTGCACTTTGTTAAAAGTAATGGAGTAACTGAAAATCCATAAAGAGTAGGAGAATTTATAAAGATTTTTATTATGTTAGAAATGTACAAAAAAGTAGTTTTTGGAAACTACGCAAATTTTAACGGAAGAGCAAGAAGAAAAGAATACTGGATGTTTTTTTTAGCCAATGTCCTAATTAGTTTTATTCTAGGTTTTATTCTAGGATTGATTTCGCCAGGTCTTGTTTTAATTGGCAACCTTTACAGTTTAGCAGTTTTGGTTCCTTCAATTGCTGTAGCTGTTAGAAGAATGCACGACATTGATAAAGAATGGTGGTATATGTTAATTCCATTTTACAATGTTTATTTAGCTTGTCAGGAAGGAACAAAAGGGCCAAATCAATATGGGACAGATCCTAAAAATCAATTAGAAGAACTTGATGAAATTGGAAAAGAATAATTTCAATATAGTTTTAAATAAAAGTTGTAACTAAAAAATCCCATTTGCATTTGCAAATGGGATTTTTTTATTTAGGGAGATTATAACTAATCTTCTTTTTCAGATAATTTACGCTCTAATTCTATTTGAAACTCTTCAATAACGGGTTTCATTGTGCTTTCAGGAATATCTGCGATTCTAATGTACATTAAACCGTCAATAGCATTGTTAAATAAAGGATCGACATTAAAAGCAACTACACGGGCATTTTGTTTGATGTATTTTTTAATTAAAACCGGCAAACGAAGGTTTCCTGGTTCTAACTCATCAATGATTTTATCGAATTTATTTAAGTCAGATTCTGCTTCGTCAAAAATAAAATCTTTATCAGCATCTTTTAATTTTACCTTATAAGCTTTTTTCGGATGGATATATTGAGCGATATACGGATCGTAATAATTCGATTTCATGAACTCAATCATCAATGATTTAGAGAAGTCTGAGAACTGATTACTGATACTTACGCCACCAACCAGATATTTGTGTTCAGGATGACGCAGAGTAGTATGAATAATACCTTTCCATAATAAAAATAACGGCATTGGTTTTTGCTGATATTCGCGAGTAATAAACGCACGCCCCATTTCAATAGATTTGTGCATCATATCATGAAGTTCCGGTTCAAATCTAAAAAGATCTGTCAGGTAAAAACCTTCAATACCGTATTTTGGATAAATCTCAGAACCTAATCCCATACGGTAAGCACCTGCAATTTTCTTGGTGTCATCATCCCATAAAAACATATGGTGATAATATTGATCGTATTGGTCAATATCTATAGATTCATTGGTTCCTTCGCCAACTTCACGGAAAGTAATTTCACGAAGACGTCCAATTTCATGTAAAATATTCGGAATTGATTTTGCTCTCGCAAAGAATACTTCGTAATTTTTACTTTGCAAAAATCGGCAGTCGCTGTCTCTTAGCGCCTGAACTTCATCAAGCATTTTAGATTCATTCGCCGGAGTTACAATCTTTTTTGGTGCTTTTGGAATTTTTAAGCTAGCTGTGTCAATCAATTTGGTGTCTTTCTCAAATGGATTAGCCAGCATATAAGTTTTTCTTCTTAAAAACTCTGAATATTCTTCAAACGATTCTATTTCGTTTTGTTCGCTTACAGAAATTGGTTTTCCAATACGAACTTTAATTACACGATCTTTCTGCGTTAAAAGCTCAGAAGGTAATTTAGCAGTACGTAAAGTGTCGTCTATTTTAGAAAGCCAATAGAATAATTTACTGTTTTTGGCATGAAAATAAATTGGAACAACCGGAACTTTAGCTTTTCTGATTAATTTCAGAGCGCCCTCTTCCCAAGGTTTGTCTACTACTAATTTCCCGTCTTTATAAGTTGAAACTTCTCCAGCAGGGAAAATTCCAAGCGGTTTTCCGTCACTTAAATGACGTAAAGTTTCTTTAATACCCACTACGCTCGATTTGGCATCCTTATGGTTCTCAAAAGGATTAACCGGCATAATGTATTTTTTTAGCGGAACAATTCTGTGTAATAAGAAATTGGCAATGATTTTGAAATTAGGCTCTCTTTCAAGCATTAACTTCAATAGCAAAATCCCATCAATTCCTCCAAGCGGATGATTTGAAATGGTAATGTACGGACCTTCTTTTGGCAGACGTTTTAAATCTTCTTCCGGGATTTCGAATTTAATCTCCATCTCATCCAAAATTCCATTTAAAAATGCAACATCCTCTAAATGCTTATTATGATCGTAAATTTTATTGAGGGTCGAGATCTTAAGAACCTTCATAAGAATCCAGCCAGAAAACGTACCGAGGACTCCGTACTTTTCAACATTTATTGCCTTTGCAACTTCTTTCGCGGTAACTAAACCCATGTACTATTTTTAATTTATTAGAACAGCGAACAAAGATAACAAAAAACTCTACTTTTCGCTGTTTCCAAAATAAACTTTGCACTTTTTTATTACATTTGGAATCCTAAAAAAAATACCAAGATGAAAATTATTTCTTATAATGTAAACGGAATTCGTGCTGCAATTACCAAAGGATTTATAGAATGGCTGCAAGCGGCGAGTCCGGATGTTATCTGTCTTCAGGAGATTAAAGCAACTCAGGATCAAATTCCTGTAGAGGCTATAACGGCTGCAGGCTATCCGTATCAATATTATTATCCGGCAACCAAAAAAGGATACAGCGGCGTTGCAATATTATCTAAAATTGAACCCCAAAAAGTAGTTTATGGAACAGGAATTCATCATATGGATTTTGAAGGACGCAACCTTCGTGCCGATTTTGATGATGTATCAGTAATGAGTTTGTATCTTCCATCGGGAACTAATATTGACAGACTGGATCATAAATTTATGTTCATGGACGATTTTCAAACTTATATTAATGAATTGAAAATTTCTATTCCAAATTTAATAATATGTGGAGATTATAATATTTGTCATGAAGCCATAGATATTCATGATCCTGTTCGTAATAAAACGGTTTCAGGATTTTTGCCGGAAGAACGTGCCTGGCTTGATGCTTTTATGAAATCTGGATTTATAGACAGTTTCCGTCATTTTAATAAAGACCCGCATCATTATTCATGGTGGAGTTACAGAGCTGGAGCAAGAGGAAATAATAAAGGCTGGCGTATTGATTATAATTTGGTAAGCAACGCTATTGAGCATAGATTAAAACGTGCTGTTATCCTTCCGGATGCAGTTCATTCAGACCATTGTCCAGTTTTAGTCGAGATTGAGTAAAGTTTGGTATTGTTCTTGTTGAAAGAATAGCTGTTTAAATTATAAATCGCCTCCAAGTAAAAAACCGAAAAGTAAAATGATTAAAAAAGCCTCCATTGGATTAGTAGTTTTGGCATTGTCAGCAACTTCTTGTGTATCCAAAAAGATTTACAATGATCTTGAAACAAAATATTCAGATCTAAAAAAAGAAAACCGTTCAATTGCAGATGAAAATGCTGATTTGAAAAAAGCAAAAAATCAGTTAGAATTAGATCGTGATAAACTGACTAAAGATTTAGCAAGTACAAAAGACGATCTGGCAAAACAAAAAGCTGATTTAGCTGCAGAACAAAAGAAATACAAGGTATTACAAGATTCATATAATGCATTAGAGAAAAACAGCAACGATGCATTAGAGAAAAACATGGCTAAAAACCGTGAATTGTTAGCGCAGTTAGAAGCAAAAGGGAAGGCTCTTGCAGATGAACAAGCACGTTTGGATAAAACTGCCAGCCGTTTGAAAGAACTTGAAGATATGATTGCTGCCAAAGAAGAAGCAATGCGTAAACTAAAAGAAACTTTATCTAAAGCATTAACTGGCTTTGAAGGTAAAGGCTTAACGGTTGAACATAAAAACGGAAAAGTATATGTTTCTATGGAGAATAAATTACTTTTCAATTCAGGAAGCTGGGCTGTTGGCACAGAAGGAAGAAGAGCAGTTGTAGAACTTGGAAAAGTTTTAGGAGACAATCCAGATCTTTCTGTTCTTATCGAAGGACATACAGATGATGATCCGTATGCAGGTTCTGGACCAATTGCAAACAACTGGGATTTATCGACTAAAAGAGCAACAGCAATCGTGGCTATTTTAAGTGAAAACCCAAAAATCAACAAGCAAAAATTAACTGCAGCAGGAAGAAGCGAATTTTCTCCTTTGGCAAGTAATGCTACTCCAGAAGGAAAAGCTAAAAACCGAAGAATCGAAATTATCTTAACTCCAAGATTAGATGAGATTGCAGAGATGCTTAATAGTATAAATTAAGGTTCGAAGGGACATAGGTTCATAGGCTCAAAGGTTTTTACTTTTGAGCCTTTTTTATTCTCTAAGGTTTTTATAAACCGTATAACTTGAATGAAAAAAACTTGTACTTTTTTTAACCTTTGTCAAATTTAGATTTGAAAAATCCCTTTGTACCTTTGTCTCTTTGCAACTTTGAACCTAAAGAAAAAATGAAATACACTACATTACCTAACACCGATATAAAAGTTAGTAAAATCTGTCTTGGAACTATGACTTTCGGACAGCAGAATACAGAAGCCGAAGGGCACCAACAAATGGATTACGCTCTTGATCAGGGTGTGAATTTTTTTGATACTGCCGAAATGTATTCGGTTCCTGCGCGTGAAGAAACTTACGGAAGTACAGAAAAAATTATTGGAACCTGGTTTAAAAAGTCAGGAAATCGCGATAAAGTGGTTTTGGCATCTAAAATTGCAGGTCCAAATCCGAACTTTACATACATGCGAGAAAAAGGAGATTTCTCTCCGGCAAGTATTAAATATGCTTTAGAAAATAGTTTAAAACGTCTTCAGACAGATTATATTGATTTGTACCAAATGCACTGGCCGGAACGCAAAACTAATAATTTTGGCAGCCGTGCTTTTACAGGTTACGAAGATGCATGGGAAGATAACTTTAGAGAAATATTAGAAACATTCGACGGATTAATTAAAGAAGGAAAAATTAAGCACGTTGGAGTTTCAAACGAAAATTCATGGGGAATGATGCGTCTTTTAGAGGAAAGCAAATATCAAAATCTGCCAAGAATTAAAACAGTTCAAAATCCTTATAATTTATTGAATAGACTTTTTGAAGTAAATTCTGCCGAAGTTTCAAAACATGAAAATGTTGGTTTATTAGCGTATTCACCTTTAGCATTTGGAGTTTTAACGGGTAAATTTTTAACTGGTGAAGCACATCCAAATGCGAGAGTTAATCTGTTTCCACAGTATACACGTTACAAAAGCGATCAATGTACACAGGCCGCTAAATTGTATTTAGAAATCGCTAAAAAACATGGTTTAACGTTGACAGAACTGGCAATGGGATTTGTATTGCAGCAGCCATTTTTGACCAGTGCGATTATTGGTGCAACTACAATGGAACAATTAAAAGAAAATATTGCTGCTATTGATGTTGAACTTTCTAAAGAAATTATACTAGAAATAAATAAAGTTCAGGCAATTATTCCTGATCCAGCGCCTTAAAACGGGATTTAACCGCAAGGTTCGCAATGTTCTAATTAAGAAAATAATAGAAAAAGCACACAAAGATTTCCTTTATAAGTAAAAAAATCTTTGTGTGCTTTTGCGTAAATCTTTGCGAACCTTGCGGTTAAACTTTGCTTATGTTGTAATTACAAATCAAATTCATCGCCCATAGACAAAGAATCATTTTTTATTGCTGTTGAATCTGGCACTTTTATGCGAATTAGAGAACGTGCATTTCCAGAAATATAAACCGGTAATTGTCCAATAGTATCTTCGGGAACTAAAAGCCCTCTTTTAAACATTAAATTTTTCAGGAACTTTTGGTTTTTAACGGCATAATCTTTCAAATTGCCTTCATCATTAAACTGATACATGAATTTTCTTGGTTTCGGGATAATTGTAGCTAAGTACAAACATTCGTCTACATTTAAAGCCGAAGGACTTTTTTGGAAATAAAAATGACTCGCTTCGCCAATTCCGTAAACATTTGGTCCCCATTCAATAATATTAAAATACACTTCAAGCATTCTTTCCTTGCTTACAATTCGGTTGTTTTCTAAAATATAAACTAATAATATTTCTTCAAGTTTTCGCGAAAGCGTTTTTTCACGAGTTAAAAAAACATTCTTAATCAACTGCATACTGATTGTGCTGGCACCGCGTGAGAACTTTTTGGTTCTGATATTTTTCAGAATCGATTGTTTGAAAGCTTCATTTATAAAACCACGATGTGAGAAGAAAGAAGGGTCTTCTGTAGTAAGAACACATTTTCTCAAATAAGGTGAAATTTGATCTAAAGGAGTATAATTTGGATTGGCATTTCCAACCAAAATTGGTCTTTGCAAAACATTTTGAATAATGGCACGATAGACAAATTCGCCATTTAGTTTATTTAAATCGGCTTCGCCGTATTTTGTAATTCGTAAATTTTCTTTATTGAGTTTACTGTCGAAAACAAGTGTATTTGGTTTGTTTTGGTTGAATTTGAAATCCAGTTTATAATCAAAATTTCCAGTAGCCTGCATTCCCTGAAAATGCGTAAACAATCCGTCAGGAAGCGAAACAATAAAATCCTGGGCTTTCATTTTAGGAATATCGACTTTTAATGTATAAATAGTATCTTTTTCAGTATCATACGAAACATAAGGGCGGACTTTTATTTTGTTAAGCTGCATTGTTGAGGTGCTGTCGATCGAAATAAAGCTGTCACCTAACAAAAAGCGATAATCAAATCGGGCATTTTTTATAACAACATCCTTGCTTGCAATTTTTGGATGGTTAATTTTTAGATTTACAATTGAAGTATATCCGTCGATATGAAGTTCACTGCCGCTTTTGTCAATATTTTCAACATTTAAACGAATAGAATCAAAACTTGCTTTTAGGTTATATCTTTCATCTAAGTATGGAACTCTAATTGCTCCAGTATCTAAATTAAAAAATCGAATATCGGCTTTTTGGTTTCTTGGATCTGCAAATCCTTTTAGATTCCATCGCTGGTCAAAATCTTTGCTTACAACATGAATGTTAGTTTCTAGTTGTTTGTTGTTTAAAACAAGCTTATTTATGGCTATATTGGTTTTCTTGCCGTTGTCGTCAATCTTGAATTGGAAGTTTTCCAAATTCATATCCGTAGGAACTAAATTAAGCAGTTTAGAAATGATGCGATAAGCAAAGGCACCGTATTTTCTTTTTTCATTTTTTTCAGATTCGTCGTCTTTATTTCTTTTTAAGAAAGCATCAAAATTGCGGATTTTTCCTTTTTTGACTAATTGAACATAACCTTTATTAATGTTTAAAGTTCCAACCTGAACATCGCCAATTAATAAATTACTTAGACTTACACTGGTTTCAATGTTGTTGATTTTTAGTAATGTATCGGCATTTTTAGGAACGAGAACAACATCTGTAAGTTTAATAGTTGATAATCCGTCAAATGAAGCTTCTTTGATAGAAAAATCACTATTGTAGGTAACTGCCATTTTGTGCGTTACCTTAGCAATTGCCTGTTTTAAAAGTGAGTTGCGAAAAAAGTACAGACCAATGCAAAGCAATATAAATACTACGGCAAGTATTTTTAAAGCTTTGTATATTTTTTGTTTAGGAAAATTCATAGAGGTATTTTTATCAGAGATCAACCAAAAAGGATACTGGCAACATCTTCAATTTTTGCTACAAGTTCAACTTTGATTCCTGTATTTTTTAAAGCAATTTTATTGTATTTAGAAACAAAGATCGTGTCGAAGCCTAATTTTTCGGCTTCCTGAATGCGCTGGTCTACACGGTTTACAGGACGAATTTCTCCAGAAAGACCAACTTCACCGGCAAAACAAAAACCTTTTCCAACGGGTATATCTTCATTTGATGATAAAATTGCAGCAACAACTGCAAGATCAATCGCAGGATCATCTACAGAAATTCCTCCGGTTACATTTAAGAAAACGTCTTTTGCACCCAAACGGAATCCGGCTCTTTTTTCTAAAACAGCCAAAATCATGTTTAGACGTTTGGCATTGTAACCTGTTGTGCTTCTTTGAGGAGTTCCATAAACAGCGGTACTTACCAAAGACTGAATTTCGATCATCAGCGGGCGCATTCCCTCAAGAGTTGTGGCAATTGCAGTTCCTGATAATTCTTCATCCTTGTGTGAAATTAATATTTCTGACGGATTGCTGACTTCTCGCAAACCGCTTCCAAGCATTTCGTAAATTCCCAGTTCAGAGGTTGAACCAAAGCGATTTTTCAGCGAACGCAGAATTCGGTAAATATGGTTTCTGTCACCTTCAAACTGAAGAACGGTGTCTACCATGTGTTCCAGAATTTTTGGTCCGGCGATATTTCCGTCTTTAGTAATATGACCAATTAAAATAACCGGAATATTGGTTTCTTTAGCAAATTTGATCAATTCGGCAGTGGTTTCTCTAATTTGAGAAATACTGCCGGCAGTAGATTCAATATAATCTGTATGTAAAGTCTGAATCGAATCGATGATTACAATTTCAGGCTGAATGGCTTCAATTTGTTTAAAAATGTTTTGCGTTTTGGTTTCCGTTAAAATATAGCAGTTATCGCTGTTTGGCGTTATTCTTTCGGCACGCATTTTTATTTGTTTCTGGCTTTCTTCGCCAGAAACATATAAGGTTTTATAAGGTAATTTTAACGAGATTTGAAGTAAAAGTGTACTTTTTCCAATTCCTGGTTCGCCGCCTAAAAGTGTTAAAGATCCCGGAACAATTCCGCCTCCCAAAACACGATTCAATTCGCCGTCGGTAGTATCCATACGAATTTCCTGCGCCGAATCAATTTCAGTTATTTTTAAAGGTCTTGGTGCTTTACTTGATGAAGTCGGTTCGCTTTTCCAGGCGACTTTTTCTTGTTTCTGGATTATTTCTTCAGCAATTGTATTCCATTCTTTACACGCGTTGCACTGCCCCTGCCATTTAGAATATTGGGTGCCGCAATTTTGGCAAAAAAAGGAAGTTTTAACTTTTGACATTATTTACTTTTTTTAGCAAGCGTATTCATTTCGTCGATTTTCTCATACATCAAATCTTTGTTTAAATCTCCAATTGGCTCCATTTGAGAAGCATTCTGATATTTTTTAGATGCATGCTTTGGATCGCCCATTTTTTCGTACATCAATCCTAGTTCATATTCGCCTAACATGGCTTTTGGATAATTTACATTTCCAATTTCGGCCATCTTTCCTAATTCGTCGTAAGCATTTTTCTTTAAAATAATGTTTTCTATTACTTTAAAATCACTCATTCTAACAGGAATCTGAACTCCTAAGATTTCAGACATGATATTGTATTTTTTTTCCAGATAATCTGCATAACCCGTTTCAAGAACTGCAATTTTATTGTTGTATTCGGCTGAATTTATAGGTCTGTAAGCTTCAAATATCTGATATAATGCGTTTGGAATTGAATGTAAAACTTCTGTATAATGCGTTGCGCCTTTGAATACATCATATTTATAATTCACTAACGAATTATTTGCGATTTTAATATTGCTGTCTAATTTTTCTATCGGCTCTTTGATTTTTTTGATGTCTCCTTCGCCGGCAGAAAGATAATAGAAAATTGGTTTTTGTATTTTGGCAAATTTTTCAGCTATTCTAACTTCCATTTTTGGAGCAAGTTCCGGGCTAAAACAGATATATGCACTAAAAAGCGGATTTTCTTTATATAAATAAAAATTAGCAAAACTTGCTGTTACATCGTGGCCTGCAATTATTCTGAAAGGCGATGTGCGATATTTTTTTTCAATATAGGGCACTAATTCAGCTCCTATAAATTCGAAAAATTTTGCTCCTTTTTCGAATGGCAAACCTGTATTTTGATCTATTGTTGTGTCGTCATAACGTTCTTCATCTTTATTTTGATGAATTCCTATGATGATCATTTCTGGAATATCATCCCAATAAGAACCATAACTTACAGCTCCAGAAAACGGATCAAACAAATAATCTCCATCTAATAAATATAAAACCGGATATTTTTTGTCTGGTTTTGCTTCATAAGAAGCAGGAAGCCCAATGGTAATTCTTCTTTCTTCTCCTAGTTTTTCAGATTTAATGTTGTCGAATTTTTTCTGAGCAAAAACAGAAGCAGAAATTAAGGTAATCAGCAGGTAAACTTTTTTCATGATTTGTGGCATTTCAGTGAATTAAAAAGTATTGGAAATAGAGGGCAATATAATACTTTATTTGCTTTTTTGATATTGGGAGTTTTAAAAAAGCAATGAATTCTTACGCAAATATATTTCGATTAGAACAAAAGGATATTTGTTTGTGCAAAATAGTTTTGACAAAGCTGGTAATGTAAGAATGTAGTGAGTAAAATCTAGGTTAACGAATTATCGTTTTCATTTGGGAAAATAATCCATGGTTTGAAGGTTTTAGCTTCTTCAAAATCAAGGGTTGCATACGAAATGATAATAATAATGTCGTCTTTTTG
This sequence comes from Flavobacterium sp. 22659, assembly GCF_052044235.1. Classification (NCBI taxonomy): domain Bacteria; kingdom Pseudomonadati; phylum Bacteroidota; class Flavobacteriia; order Flavobacteriales; family Flavobacteriaceae; genus Flavobacterium; species Flavobacterium sp. 22659. The sequence goes on along the minus strand of NZ_JBQEMU010000029.1, from coordinate 33,151 downwards.
AACCTTTCTGGCAGCAGGGCCGTTCAGTGTAATTTCGCCTGAATTTTTTTCTCCTTTTATGGCGTAAGTTTCAAAGCGTTCTCCATTATTAATATTAACAATAGATACTTTTTCGCCTTCAATAATGTTTGAGGCTTCCAGTAAAGTTTCATCAATAGTAATACTGCCAATATAATTTAAATCAGCTCCAGTAACTTTTACTCGATGAATTTTTGATTTTATAACTTGAATTTGCATGCAGCAAAGGTAATTTAATTTAATGAAATGGTGTCAATCAGTCTTATAGAATTAACAAATACCGCTATAAACGCACGGTACTTTTTGTCTTTAATTTTATGATCGATGGATAATAATGTAGATTCGTCAGCAATTACGAAATATTCCAGCTCAAATCTTTTATTGTCTTTAAAAGCATCTTCTACAAACTGAATTGTTTCGGCAGGTGTACTATTTTGGAATATTTCCTTGGCTTCGGTCAAAGTTTTGTAAATAATTGCAGCTTCTTTTCTTTCTTCGGGAGTCAAACGTTCGTTACGAGAACTCATCGCTAAAAGATTGTCTTCTCTAAAAATAGGACAGCCAACAATGTTGACTGGTAAATTATTTTTTTCGACTAATTTTTTAACAATTTGGAGCTGCTGAAAATCTTTTTCGCCAAAATAAGCATTGGTTGGAGTAACAATTTCGAATAAGCGTTTTACAATAGTTCCAACTCCGTTAAAATGTCCTGGACGGAATTTTCCTTCCATCTGATTTTCTAATCCATCAAAGTCAAATGATTGAGAAACGGTCTGTCCTTCATAAATATCTTCAACAGAAGGAGCGTATAAAATTATTTTGTCACTTAATCCTCTCATTTTCTTTACGTCTTCTTCAAGAGTTCGAGGATATTTTTCAAGATCTTCAGGGTTATTAAACTGAGTTGGATTGACAAAAATACTTACAACAGTGTCGTCATTTTCTTTTAGTGAACGCTGCATTAAAGCCAGATGCCCTTGGTGTAAAGCTCCCATAGTGGGTACAAATCCTATAGTTGAATTTGCGGTTTTGATAGTTTTTAAATAGGCTATCAGAGCTACTTTACCGTAGAAAATATGCATGGCGGTATTATTAAAATTTAGTGCAAACATAATATATTAGTTATAAACTGCATAAAATTTTGTAATTTTGCGACGTTTTTATTACCAAAAATTAAGTAAAATACTATTATGAAAGATAAGAGGATATTATACGTATCATCTGAAGTCGTGCCGTATCTGGCTGAAAATGAGGTTTCTTTAATGTCTTACGACGTTCCTAAAATGATTAATGATCAAGGAGGTCAGATAAGAATTTTCATGCCAAGATATGGGAATATCAATGAAAGAAGACATCAATTACATGAAGTGATCAGACTTTCAGGGATGAATTTGGTAGTGAATGATTTAGATATGCCATTGATTATCAAAGTTGCTTCAATCCCAAAAGAAAGAATTCAGGTTTATTTTATTGACAACGATGAGTATTTTAAACGCAAGGCAACTTTTGCAGATGAAGAAGGTGCTTTGTATCCGGATAACGATGAACGCGCTATATTTTTTGCAAAGGGAGTTGTTGAAACCGTAAAAAAATTAAACTGGGTTCCGGATATTATTCATGTTCACGGATGGCTTGCTGCTATGCTGCCAATTTATATGAAGCATTATTATAAAAATGAAGCTTTGTTTAATGATACTAAAATTATCACTTCGGTTTACGGTCAGTCTTTTGATGAAAATTTAGACATGGAGATGATCAATAAGGTTAAATTTGATGGTGTTCCGCACGACTCAATTTCTGATCTTGAAACACCAAACTACGAAAATATTTTAAAAGCCAGCATATTGCATTCAGATGGTGTTGTTATAGCATCGCCAAATGTTTCCCCAAGTTTAACAAAATTTATAGAATCTTCAGGAAAACCTTTTTTACCTTTCGCCACGAAAGATGCATTCGCTGAAGCGTATACAAATTTCTACAGAACGTTTGGTCTTTAAAATTTAATTTTGATTATTTAATATGTACAATACTTCTTTTATTAAGAAAATTCTATTAGCAGCAACTGCTGTTTTTCTCTATTCATGCGATAAAGATTTTAATGCGATTGGCGGTGATTTAATTGGTGATGATCATTTTGGACTTGAGTCTGAAAAATATGATGTTTTGTCTTATAATCAAGAAGTTACTTCAGTGCAGTCAAATGTGTTGCCAACAAGTGCTTTAGGTATTTATAGTAATCCTGTTTTTGGAGAAACAACAGCTAACTATGTAACACAAGTTGCGCTTGTAGCTTACGCACCAAGTATTGGAGAAGATCCTGTTATAGAAAGTGCGGTATTAAGTATTCCTTATTTCAGCCACGTAACGGCAAATAATACAGATGGAAGCCATACTTATGAATTAGATTCTATTTACGGTCCTGCAAACGGAAAGTTAAAGTTAAGTGTTTATGAGTCAGGGTATCAAATGAGAAGTTCTTTCCCAAGTAATGGTACAGAGCTGCCTCAGTATTATTATACTTCGCAAAATTCTACTTTTGATCAGGCTAAAGTTGGAACACGCTTAAATGATGATTTAACTAAACCGTTTCAAAATGACCAGTTCTTTTTTAGTTCTGAAGAATATAAAACCGTAACTAAAGATAGTAACGATAAAGAAACGACTACTTATACAGCTCCAGAAATGCGTTTGAATTTAAATAGCGCTTTTTTTCAGGACAAAATTTTAAAAGCACCTGCGTCTAAAATAGCGAGTACTGATGTTTTTCAGGAATACTTTAGAGGATTGTATTTTAAAGTTGAAAAAGCTGATGGCAGTCCAAGTAATATGGCTTTGATGGATTTTTCAAAAGGAAAAATTACAATTACTTACAAAGCAAAAACCGATATTACAACTGATGCTCCTGAAACTACAGAAGAAAGAACAATAGTAATTAATTTGGTAAATCCAACAAGTTCAGGAGGTACTGCAAATTTACTGCAAGATGCTAAAAGTGCCGGTTATTCAGGTGCTATAAGTTCATCAAATGTAAATAAAACAGAAGGCGATGAAAGGTTGTATATAAAAGGCGGCCAGGGATCTGCAGCAGTTATTAAGCTTAATGATTTTGCTTCTAAACTTGATGATATCAGAGCTAAAAACTGGAAAGTTAACGAGGCTAACCTGATTTTTAATATTGACTCTGATTTGATGACAGGAGCTGATGAACCTAAAAGAGTTTATTTATACGATTTAACTAATAATGTGCCTTTAGCCGATTATTATGCAGATCAAACTACTAGTTTAACGGTGGGTGATACTAAAGGGGCTAAATATGTTTTTGGAGGATTGATTAATCTTGGAGATAACAAGAGAGGTAAAACGTATAAAATAAGAATTACAGAATATATTAGAAATCTAATAAAAGATAAAACAGCCAAAAATGTCAATTTAGGATTGGTTGTTACAGAAAGTATTGGTATTACGACTTCTAATTTTCTGGAAAATAGAATTGTACTTCAGCCAAACGAGTACTTTTCGCAAGTACCGAGAGCATCAATCATGAATCCGCTGGGTACAATTTTGTATGGCGGAAAAGCTTCTGTTCCAGATGATAAAAGATTAAGGCTTGAGGTTTACTACACGAAACCAAATTAATAAATATATATGTGTGGAATTGTTGGATATATCGGTCACCGAGAGGCTTATCCTATTGTAATAAAAGGATTAAAGCGTCTTGAGTACAGAGGGTATGATAGTGCCGGCGTTATGTTATACGATGACGAATCGGGCATAAAAGTTTGTAAAACGAAAGGAAAAGTTTTAGATCTTGAAGCTAAAGCACAAGAAGGATTTACCATAAACGGAAATATTGGAATTGGACATACCCGCTGGGCAACCCACGGAGTGCCAAATGATGTGAACTCCCATCCACATCTTTCAAATTCTGGAGATTTGGTAATTATTCACAACGGAATTATAGAAAATTATGCACCGCTGAAAGAAGAGTTAATTAAACGCGGTTACACTTTTAAATCTGATACAGATACTGAGGTTTTAATAAACCTGATTGAAGAAGTTCAGAAAAAAGAAAACATAAAACTTGGTAAAGCTGTTCAGATTGCTTTAAATCAGGTTGTAGGTGCGTATGCAATTGCTGTTTTTGACAAAAAAAATCCAAATGAAATTGTTGCGGCACGATTAGGAAGTCCGTTGGCAATTGGAGTGGGTGAAGGTGAATACTTCATTGCTTCTGATGCATCTCCATTTATTGAATATACTTCAAATGCTGTATACTTAGAAGATGGTGAAATGGCAAACATTAGATTGCACAAACCTCTTAAAATTAGAAAAATTAAAGATGACTCTTTAGTTGATCCTTATATTCAGGAACTTCAATTGAATTTGGAGCAGATTGAAAAAGGAGGTTATGATCATTTCATGCTAAAAGAAATTTACGAACAGCCTAGTGTTATTAAAGATACATACAGAGGAAGACTTCATCCAAATGAAGGAATTGTTCAGATGGCTGGTGTAGAAGATAATCTTGAAAAATTCTTAAACGCAAAGCGTATTTTGATTGTTGCTTGTGGAACTTCATGGCATGCTGGTCTAGTTGCTGAGTATATCTTTGAAGAGTTTACACGTATTCCTGTTGAAGTAGAATATGCGTCTGAGTTTAGATACAGAAATCCTATCATTAATAAAGATGATGTGGTAATTGCAATTTCTCAATCTGGAGAAACGGCAGATACTATGGCAGCTATTAAATTAGCTAAAGAAAATGGTGCTTTTGTGTTTGGAGTTTGTAATGTTGTAGGTTCGTCTATTTCAAGAGAAAGCCATGCAGGTGCTTATACACACGCTGGACCAGAGATTGGAGTAGCTTCTACAAAAGCATTTACTACTCAAATCACGGTTTTAACCATGATTGCTTTGAGATTAGGAAAAGCAAAAGGAACTTTGTCAAGCCCTGATTTCCATGCTTATTTACAAGAATTAGAATTAATTCCTGAAAAAGTATTAGAGGCTTTAGAAACTAACGACAGAGCAAAAGAAATTGCGGCTAAATTTAAAGATGCGCCTAACTGTCTTTATTTAGGTAGAGGTTATAACTTTCCGGTAGCATTAGAAGGAGCATTAAAACTTAAAGAGATTTCATATATTCATGCAGAAGGTTATCCGGCTGCAGAAATGAAACATGGACCAATTGCTTTAATTGATGAGCAAATGCCGGTTATTGTAATTGCACCAAAACAAGGTCATTATGATAAAATTGTAAGTAACATTCAGGAAATTAAATCACGAAGCGGAAAAATTATTGCTGTTGTTACTAAAGGAGATATTCAGGTTCGTGAATTGGCAGATTATGTAATTGAAATTCCAGAAACTTCAGATGCATTGTCTCCACTTATTACTACAATTCCGTTACAATTGCTGTCTTACTATATTGCAGTTATGAGAGGTTGTAATGTAGATCAGCCTCGTAACTTAGCAAAATCAGTTACGGTAGAATAGATTTTAAAATATCATTAGTGTTAAAAAAGCGAGATTTAGGTCTCGCTTTTTTTTTGTCCTTTTGTTAAAATTCACATAAAATTTGTAAGAATATAATTATTTTATATGTTTGTAGGAAATATATTAAATTTTTATGTTATGCAAAGATTTTTACTCCTTGTTTTTCTTCATTATTCTTTTTTTTCAATCGCTCAAACTAAACTCAACTTTGGCTACGATCAAGCAGGAAATCAGATTACGAGAACATTATGTATTAATTGTTTGGGCAAATCTGTAAAAGAAATTGTAGAACCAGAAGCTTTAACCGAAAATGATTTAGAAAAATTCTCTTCAGAAGATATTATTTCCTACTATCCAAATCCAGTAAGAGAAGAATTGTATTTACAGTGGGAGTTGGGAAATGATAATTATGTGACTTCAGTACATGTTTATTCTATGACAGGCCAAGTGTTGCGAACTTTCCAGATTGGTGATAGTGCAAATAATTTAAACATTCCTTTTCAACAATATCCTACCGGGGTTTATCTGGTTTTGCTTTCTTATAAAGACGGTGGCGAAAAGTCTATTAAAATTATTAAAAAGTAGTTCGTATGAAGAAGTTTTATATTAGCCTATTGTTTTTATTAGTTGGTTTATTTGGTTTTGGACAATCAACGGAAGTGGGAGTAACAGAGGGGGAATTATCAGTCTCTCTTTCAGGTGCAGCCAATTATAAAATTCCTATTGCGGTTGCTCCGGGTATTAATGGAGTTGTACCGCAAATTAGTTTGGTATACAATAGTCAAGGAGGAAATGGTGTGGCAGGTTATGGCTGGAATATCTCAGGCGTGTCTACAATCTCTAGAATTCCTTCGACAAAATTTCATGACGGTATAATAGATGCGATAGATTTTAATGCTTTGGATCGATTTGCTCTAGATGGACAGCGTTTAATCGTGAAAAATGGCACATCTGGAGCGTACGGTGGAAATGGAACAATCTATGAAACGGAAAGTTTTTCTAATATAAAAATCACTTCTTTTGGAGTTCATCCATCCGGAGCAGATTATGGCCCTGCTTATTTTTTAGTAGAATACCCAGATGGTTCAAAGGCTTATTATGGTAATTCTACAGATTCTAGATCTGTAACAGATTGGGCAATAACGTATTGGGAAAATCCGCAAGGGATAAGAATTAGTTATGTTTATTCTGCAGTAAATAATATATTGGACATATCCTCTATTAAGTATGGAAGCGTTGCAACTACAACGCCAATAAATGAAATTAAATTTAAATATGATACAAGAAAACGCGTGGAACATTCTTATATAGGAGGTTTAAGCGTTATTAGAAATACAATTCTCAAAGAGATCAATGTTCTAGGTAATGGAATCGGTTTTAGAAATTATGTTTTGGGACAGGAGGAAACATCTCTAGGTTATCAGCGATTAAAGACACTGACAGAAAAAAGTGGCGATAATGCAAAAAGCTATAATCCTACTACTTTTAGTTATGATGATACAGCTAGTCAGACTCCATTAAAAGCAAATATTGATGCCACGCTAGGAATGTCTGGAATAACTAATTTGAATAGTGATTATATCTCAGGTGATTTTGATAATGACGGAAAAATAGATATTCTTTTATATTCGAAAATTGCGGGATTGAAAGATAAATATACTTTATTTTCTAATATTGTTTCTGGAAAAATTAATACAGGGAAACAGGATTATGTGGGAACGTTCGAAAATATTTTTCCAGCAGCTTTTTTAAATTTAGATAATAAATTGCTGCCACAAGGATGGGCAGTTGTAAAAAGAACGGATGAAAATTGTATCATTTCCCTACATGGCTCTGGCTCGACTACAGCTACTGCCAAATATTATGAAAAGCAGTTCAATTTTAACAAAACAGTGACAAAAGCATCTAACTGGTCTTATTGTAATCCAAATGATTATAAAGGAGTAGTGTTAGAGAATATTCCTGTTGATTTTTATAGTGGAGATTTTAATGGAGATGGGCTTACAGATGTGATCGGAATTGAAAAAAGTTTTTACTATGATATTACAGTTTGTAATTATGGAAACCGTACAACAGAATATCAAAGGCCTTTATATCAAGGAGGTACAGTTCACCTTTTTAATTTAGATAGAAGACTTACTTCTACTGAACCTAATAATATTGGAAATATTATTATGAGCGTTGGTAATGGTACAAAAATCTATATAGCTGATTTCAATGGTGACGGAAAGTCTGATATATATATATTTGAATCTGGTTTTATAAAAGTATATGCTTTAAACAAAGACAATAAATTGACCTTATTGTATGAAAATAAAATAACAGATTCAGGTATAGCTCTAGATCGACCAATTTTATTGGGAGACTATAATGGAGATGGAAAGATTGATTTTGTTATACCTAACGAACTGAATAAAGATAGTTGGAATTTTTATCTTGCTACAGGTACATCATTTAAAAAAATAAACTCGGCTATTGGGTTGCTTTATGAATATGGAAATGTAGGTTATTATCAAGTTAAAGGGAATGATGGTGTTGAAAGGTATCCGTATAGTTTAAAAGAAAGTACTTATATAGCGAATGATTATAATGGAGATGGAAAAACAGATATTTTATATCAACAAAATTTAACAGCTGCCCAAGATGGTTTTTTTGGGAAAACAGGATCAGCAATAGTAACGAAATTGATTTTATATGAAAATATAAAAGTGACTGATAATGAGGTCAAGTTTTCTGGTATTGATGCTCCAGAGGAGTTTGCTGGAATAGCAAGAAATTCTATTCCAATTTTTACTAATCATAATCAGGTAAATCAAAATTTAGAATACAGTTTAATTTTTGATAACATGATTAAATCTTTTAAAAGTCCAAAAGATAATCGTGAAGATGTCTTGCTGAAAGGAATTACCAATGGTAATAAAGTAAAAGAAATTATAAGTTATAAGTCTTTAAAGCAAGACCCTTATGAACCTTTTTATACACCTTCGGCATTAGCAGAAGTGTTTCCTAACACAGATATTGTAATTTCGCAAGGTTTTAAGATGGTCTCTATGTTAGAAAAACAAAGTAAAGAGATATCTAAAAAGCAACGTTATTTTTATGCAGAAGCTGTTTTAAATACAGAAGGACTTGGCTTCTTAGGATTTCGTTCTACATCAAAAACAAATTGGTACCAAAGCGATTCCCAAATAATTTCTACAGTTTCGAAATTTGACACTAATTTAAGAGGGGCCAATGTAGAAAATTATACGGTGCTAGGTTTGCATTCACCTTTAAGATATAATCCTAGTACTATTAGTATCCCAAATACTATAGTGAAAGATAATGGTTATAATGTAGTAGGAACTGAAAGTTTAGCAGCAACTCAAAGCATAATTTTAAAACCTGATACATGGATTAAGTCCGGAAGTACATTTTCGGCTAAGATAAATGAAGATGCCAACACAGGAACATCGATTAATACACCTTCAAATTTTATAACTAAATCATTGTTGGCTTATGAAAGTGAGTTGCAATCTAACAAAGTTTTTAAAATTAAAAATAATAAGACTAAACAATTTAATAACTTAGAAAATACAAGTACTGAAACTACTAATGACTATGATAATTATAATAATATTGTAAAATCTGTCATACTATTAAAAGAATCAGGAATTACTGTTCAAACTACAGTTTCGAATATTGGTTATGAAGCCCCTTCCTCTTCTCCATATGTAATTGGAAGACCTTCTTCTAAAAACCAAAGTGTTACCGTCTCAGGTGATGTAATGACATCTGAGGAGTTGTATTTTTATAAAAACAGCTTATTAACACAAATTAAAAAAAAGGGAACAAATACAAATTATATTGTTGAGGATAATATATATGACGCTTTTGGTAATATTACTACGAAAACCATAACGGCAGCAGGTTTAACTCCGAGGACAACCAGTTATGTTTACGATGCTTCAGGGCGTTTTTTAACGACAAGTAAAGATATTGAAGGATTATCCACGGTTTATGAGTATAATCTAAGCAATGGGCTATTGAAAAACGAAACAAATCCATTTGGGTTAAAGACATCATATGATTATGATTCATGGTTCAAAAAAATAAAAACTACAGATTATTTAGGGAAAAGCAGCAGTTGCACTTACGCTAAAAACAATGAACAGACAATTATTTCGATCATTGCTGATGATGGCAGTGCAAGCGAAGAAACTTTTGATAGTTTAGGAAGAAAAACTAAATCTGGAATAAAAGATATTAATGGTTCTTTCTCATTTATTTCATATGAATACGATATTTATGACAGAAATTATAAAGTAAGTGAGCCTTATTTTGGGGCATCGCCTACACAATGGAATGTGACTAATTATGATGAATATGGCAGAGTAATTCAAAATCAATATTTTACAGGAAAAACAACCGATATTTCTTATTCAGGTTTAACGACAACTGTAAGTGATGGAGTGAAATCAAAAATTTCGAAAAAAAATGCAATGGGCAATATTGTCTCTATGACCGATAGCCCTGGAGGAACTGTTACTTATGCATATTTTGCGAATGGAAATCTAAAATCATCAAATTACAATGGTATTAATACCACTATAGAACAAGACGGCTGGGGCAGGAAAATAAAACTTGTAGATGCATCAGCAGGAACATACACATATAGTTATAATGGTTTTGGTGAAACGTTATCAGAAACCACTCCAAATGGAACTACTGTGTATACTCTTGATGGTGTTGGAAAAATAATTCAAAAGACAGTCTCAGGAACTAATACAAATTCAAAGACAACATACGCATATGATTCGTCTTCCAAATTGCTTTTAAATTCTAAGTTTGAAGATTTAAGTAATGGAACAAATGCTATTATTAATGAGTATACTTATGATAACTATAAGCGAGTTAGCAGCTCTGTTGAAACAACCCCTTTTGCAAGTTTTACAAAAACGGTAAGTTACGATGCTTTTGGAAGAGTAGAACTTGAAACTTCTACTGCTGTTACTGGAGGAAAATCAAGCAGCAAGACAATTAAAAATGTTTATAAAAATGGCTCGCATTGGCAAATATTGGACAACTTAACAAGTGCTGTTTTATGGCAGGTGAATACTGTAAATGCGAGAGGACAATTGCGCACAGCCCAAAGCGGACCAGTGGCAATAACCCGTGATTATGACATTTATGGTTTAACAGCGCTGTTTAAGTACGATAGAATTTCTAATTCTGCTAATATTTTGACTTTAAACACTCTTTTTGATGCTAAACGTGGAAATCTCAGTAGCAGAAGTAATAGTCTATTTGGTAGAAACGAAAACTTTAAATACGACGCACAAGACCGTTTAACAGAATTTACAAATGTTAAAGGTGAGCAGGAAAAACAATTGTATGACGATCAGGGCAGGATTACGCAAAATAACTTGGGTACCTATGGATATACTATAAAAGATAAACCGTATCAAAATAACTCAATAACAGTTACTCCAGAAGCATTAACCTATTATACAACAAAACCGACACAAATTATTAGTTATAATACTTTTAAAAGCCCAGTACAAATTGAAGAAACAGGAATAGACAAAATAAGTTTTAATTATAATGATTCGAATAATCGCACTGCAATGTTTTATGGAGGTTTGCAAGATGATAAACTTCAGAGACCACTACGTAAATATTATGCTGCTGACGGAACAATGGAGATTAAGCATAATATTGCAACAGGAGTTTTCGAATTTATAACCTATATTGGCGGAGATGGTTACAGTGCTCCAATAGTAGTAAAAAGCAATGGCACGACTCAGAATTATTTATATTTACAAAGGGATTATCAAGGAAGTATTTTGTCTATTGCAGATGTAAATGGAGCGATATTAGAAAAACGATTATTTGATGCTTGGGGCGCTATTGTAAGTGTGCAGGATGGTGCAGGAAATACACTCGCAGGTCTTACTATTTTAGATCGTGGTTATACTGGTCACGAACATTTGCAGGGTATAGGGCTTATAAATATGAACGGTCGGATTTACGATCCAAAACTGCATCGTTTTTTACAGCCAGATAATTTTGTGCAGGATCTTTTTAATACTCAGAATTATAATAGATACGGTTATGTTTTAAACAATCCTTTAAAATATACAGATTCTAGTGGGGAATTTGCATGGGCGGCAGTTGCTGTTGGTGCACTGATTGGAGCTATAATAGGAGGTACAAGTTATGTTGTGCAAGCGATTCAGACAGGAGATTGGAGCTGGGGTAAGTTTGGAACGTCAATATTAGGAGGAGCTGTTATAGGAGGAATTACAGGTGGTTTAAATCCTGCAAGCCTTATTGGTTCTTCAGTTGGTAATGCTGTAGCGATGGGATTTGTATCTGCTATGACACCTGCGTATGGAGTTAAAGTTGGTGACTGGAGTTTTAATATTTCTCCTTCAATCGCTTTTGGAAATACAATGGGTATTGGAGCAAGTGTGTCAGCAACTTATAATACAGGTGATTTTAGTTTTTCTGGAGGAGTTGGAATAATGAGTAACAGCAACTACAATAATTTTGGTAAAAATGGATTAGAAGTTAGAAAATCGATTCTTGTATCTTATGATGATGGTAAAACTGGAGTTAGTTTTGGGTCTAATTCTTGGAGTGGCGATTTTAAGCAACAAACAGGTACTTTAGGATTACATTTTGGAGATTTCAATGCTCTTTATGAAAATGATGGAAAACCTTTTTCAGGAATATCTGGTGATGGAAATGATCAATATCGAACAGCTGCATTGTCTTTAAGTGTAGGTAATTTTTCTACTGGATTCAATTTGTTTACAGGTCAAAGAGACTCTCAAAGTTATAAGAACGAAAAATCAGGGAATTGGGATGGTAATAAGGGAGAAATAGGTCCATATAAAAGCGGAAAGTATGGAGAACATTATAAAAATGGATTAGTTAATGAAAAAGGAACTCCTTATAGATTAGGAGCAGCTTATTTTGGGTATAAAGATTATAGGATTGGAACGAATAGCGAATGGATAAGACACGCAATTCAAAATGTTGCTATTCATGGTACTTTTATTGCAAGTCAACGAATGTTTGAGATGCAAAGTGGTAACTGGGGGGGATATTCCCAATATAGAACTTCTAATATTTTTACAACATGGTAAGAAAAAAAATAATGATGTTAATGTTTTTAATTCAGTTTACATCGTGTGTCAATTATTACAATCTAAAAAAGGATATAAATGGAGAGGTGATTGTAAATAATGAATTATTTGTTTTTAATAAAAAAATGACAGAAGAAAATTCTAAAGTAATTGATACAAACCATTATTATGTCGAATTAGTAGATGATTTATATCTAAATATAAATCCTGATATTTTGATATTTCATAATGATGGGACATTTGAATTAAGATCAAAGGAATATTTTTGGAATAAAAAAAATAAGAATTCTGTTTATTACGGTGGTAAGTTTTTGTTGGAAGGCAATATTTTAAAAATAGAAAGTTTTTATCCTTCCAGTGGTGGAAGAACTAATTATTTTGTTAAAAAAATTAGTAAAGGCACAATAAAAAATGATACTATTATGCTTACTGTTTTTAATGATAAACAGATATATATAAAACAAGAATAGGATAATTGATTTGGTAAATAAGGCTTTAGTTTTCTTCCTCAATTATTTTGGAAAATGCTATGGTATTGGAGCAAGTATTTCAGCGGCTTATAATAGTGGTAATTTTAGTTTTTAGGTGGAGTAGACATAATGAGCAATAGGTAATTATAACGGTTTTGGTAAAAATGGATTAGAAGTTCGAAAATCTATTTTAGCAGCTTATGATGATGGTAAGACAGGAGTTAGTTTGGGAACTAATTTTTGGAGTGGGATTTTACTCAAAGAACAGGGGCAATTGGTTTTCATTCTGGAGATTTTCGAATGAAGTATCGGAAATTTTTCTGCAGGATTTAATCTATTTACAGGAAGACGAGTTTATTCAAGTGATTATGATTACACTGAATATCCAGAAATATCACCTACCCTATAGATTCTTAAGGTAGAAAATATCCACGGGGCTTTGTTGACGAAAGATTTTTCTTTTAGGTTGGGTGTGTTGACTTTTGATTATAAGGGATATAGAGTAGGAGCAAATAATATAAAGGTTAATGTCATGGATAGAAAATATCATATTATTATTTTCATTGTTAGTTTAATTTTGCTATTAGTCGCAAATAAAATGAATAAATTTAAGGCTGAAAATTCCATAGGAGAGTATGATTATTCGGTTGGCACTGTAGAAGTATATTTTAATAAGAGGAACAATTGGTCATAATGTTGGTAGAAGTTCAATTACATATTCTTATACTGTCGGTGGTATTCGTTATATGAATAATTATGATATGTTGTTTTATAAACTTCCTTCTTCGCCTAATGTAAATGACAAGTTTGTTGTAGCTTATAATAAAAATGATCCTCAAAAAAGTCTTTTGTTAGGAGATTATCCAATTAAAAATGATGAAGATTTTGATGCTTTTATAAAAGAAGGTATAAAGATTAATTTTTAGACGAGTTATGCCAAAAACAGGTTAATAATTCTTACTTATTATCTTCGAATTACAGTTTTAAAGGGTTTCATAATATTTTGGATACCCTATCAAGATAAGGTGGGTACTGGAAATTTTTCCAAGAATCATCATATCAACTATTTTTATGATCAATGTTGAAGTTATCATTCTTCAATTTTTTCTGTAAGATCATTTTTCGTTTGCCCCTTATTAATTATTGATTTTTTAATGAGAAAAAGAAATTATAATTGAGTAGTACAGTATCGAGTATCAGAAAAGCAAAAAATTATAATCACAACAATATTACTTGCGGATTTTGTTTTGGTCGGAATATTATTTAATATAGCTCGTAATAATAATTTCAGAATAAATTGAAATGATAATTAGGGCTTAAAAAATATTAGAAATTAAGAAAACATTAAGTGAATAAGAAAATGAATAGAAAGATTGCTTTATTGGCATTTATTATGTCTTTAATAATTACAAATGTAAAGTCACAAACTCTAAATCCAACCTATGTTTTAGATACTCCTGGCGCTGCAGATAATTTTAAGGGAGGATATACATTCTCATATTCAAAAGCCGGAACTCCATGGAATGGAGCATTAATTAGTTTTGGAGGTGCTGGAAACAATTACGATTGTCAAATAAGTACAGATTACGGATTGAACCGATTTCTTTTCGAACTAAAAATGGAGACTATAATGTGTGGAATGCCTGGAATGAAATACCAACCACATTAGGAGATAATAAATTTGTTGGGAACCAAAATATATTTGGAGCTTTATCTGTAGATGTTTATCAATTAACCTCACTTTTGTCAGTAGGAAACAATCATGGTGTTAAATTATCTGTTGGAAATTCTGCCTGGCAAAATACTTCAATAATTGAAACTGGATATACTGCGGAAACAGGCGATTTTACAGATATAAAAGCAGCGAGTTATGGTTATAGTAATGGCTTGATTCGTATTTTACGGAATGGCAATATTGGGATAGGCATCACAAATCCAAAAAATAAACTAGATGTAAACGGTGCAATTCATTCACAAGAAGTTAAAGTCGACATGGATGGATGGTCAGATTTTGTATTTAAAAAAGATTATATTTTGCCAACTTTAGAAGAAGTAGAAAAGCATATTATTGAAAAAGGGCATTTAGAAAACATTCCAAGTGAAGAAGAGGTTTTGAAAAACGGAATTAATCTTGGTGAGATTAACGCCAAGTTGTTGCAGAAAATCGAGGAATTGACCCTTTACATTATTGAGTTAAAAAAAGAAAATGAAATTATAAAAAAGGATATTTTAAAATTAAAACAATTACAGAACTACTAGAAGAATTGTTGTGTTTATTTGGCATTAGTTTACTATATTAATTTGTTCAAGGTGTTTTTCCTGTTAATAGTGAAAATATAGTTATGACACAGTAAAATCCGAGAAGTAGTTAGAAGTTACCGATTAGGCTACAATATTAACTATTGGGTCTAGAAAAATACTGAAGCTATGGTAAATACTGAAATGTCATGTGCAATTAATTTTTATAAACATTGTAATATAGCGCTTATGTAGGGGCTATAAAATTATTGCAGGCATGGAATGACGATAATTGTGGTCAAACATATCTTGCTTTCTATACATCAAGTAAATGGAATCTCTTTACAGCTGTTTCAAATGAAAATTACATGTTCCGGTGATATCGGTATAGTTGTAACAAACCCACCAAAAAGCTCGATGTAAACGGTACAATCCATTGTAAAGAAGTAAAAGTTGAAATGAATGACAGCTCAGATTTTGTTTTCAAAAAAGATTACGAATTACCAACGCTTGAAGAAGTTGAAAAGTATATTGCTGAAAAGGGATATTTACAGAACATTTTAAATGAAGTAGAAGTTTAAAAATGGAATTAATCTGGTGGAATGAATGTTAAACCGCCTCAAAAGATTGAAGGAATGATACTTTATAGAATTGAAGATAAAAGTCTAATGAATTAGCGAGGCGTTTAGGAAAATTAGAAATTAAATATATATAAATGAAATTAAATAAGTTGACAATATCGATTCTTATAGGATTGTTAATAACAATGATTGCAAAAGCACAAACTTTAAATCAAATACATAGTATACGAGAAACGGGATTAGCTGATACTTTTAAAGGAGGTTATACTTTTTCATATGCTTCGGCCGGGACACCTTGGAACGGTGCATTAATAAGTTTTGGTGGATTTGATAATAGGTATGACTGTCAAATTAATGCCGATTACGGACCTGCAGGTGGTAATCATATTTCTTTTAGGACAAGAAACGGAGATTTTAATACTGGGCAAGGAAAATGGAATCCTTGGATTGAATTAGCAACAACAGGATCTAACAATTATGTTGGAAATCAATTAATCAAAGGTAATGTTGGTATAGGAACATCTAGTCCTAATTCTAGACTAGATTTAGGATCTGGATATGGAGTCAAAGGAGCAAAGCTGCTTATATATAATGATGATTCAACTTCTGAATTATCTGGAACCAAGTGTGGTTTCTATATGGATAATTTTACACTTAACAATTTGAATTTAGTTTTTCCTGAAGCGTCTTCTTATCCTGGATTGTTTACTATTTCTGCAAAAAATACAGCTGATGTTATTTTAAAACCCTATTTTTCAATTGCGGGATTAACAGGTAATGTTGGTATTGGTACAACAAAACCAGATTCTAAACTTACAGTTGCAGGAAATATTCATGCTCAAGAGGTAAAAGTAACCGTTAAAGCAGGAGTAGTCCCTGATTACGTTTTTACAAATGATTATAAATTGAAATCGTTAAATGAAGTGGAAGAGTATATCAAGAAAAATAATCATTTACCTGAAATACCATCAGCTCAGGAAATTGAAAATGATGGTTTGATGTTGGCAGAAATGAACATGAGTCTGCTTAAAAAAATTGAAGAAATGACTTTATATATGATTGAACAACACAAACAAATTATCGATTTAAGAGAAAGATTAGATAAAGTAGAAGTAAAGTCCAAGTAAGTTAAAAGCTTAAGAATGTTAAAAAAGCGAGATTTAGGTCTCGCTTTTTTTTATTGTCAAATTTTTTTCTAGATCATGTATTTTTATTGATTCTTCAAAAATATTATGAAATTTTATATGTATGCATAGTATTGTTGTTGATTTTGTAAATAAACATTGATTTTAATTTAACAAAACTAATTACGAAATAGTTAATATTGTTGTAAAAATTACGATTATTATTGGTTTTTTTTAACAATTTTTTATTAATACTAAAAATATTTGTATTTTGGCTAGATAAACTAGTAATAAAACTAACCAAAAACTAACCCTAATGAGAGTCTACTTGCTAATTATGTTGTTTTTCAGCGGAATTTCCTTTGCGCAGAATACAATAACAGGTTCTGTTACTGATGGTAACAAACAATCTATTCCTGGCGCCAATGTTGTTGTGCTTGGAAGTACTAGTGGTGTATCTACTGATTTTGACGGATCGTTTAAATTAACTACAAATGAGAAACTGCCTTTTACCTTAAAAGTTTCTGCTGTAGGATTTGAATCTAAAACAATCAGTATAACATCGGCAAATCAAAAAGTAAATGTGATTTTAAAAGATGAAGAAACTAAGCTGGATGAAATTGTAGTTTCGGCTTCGAGAACACCTGAGCGTGTAATCGAGTCGCCTGTTACTATCGAGCGAATGGGACTTCAGGAAATTAAAAACACAACGGCAGCAACTTTCTACGATGGTTTAGAAAATTTGAAAGAAGTAAATTTTAATACAAGTAGTATTTCTTTCAAATCTGTAAATACTCGTGGTTTTGCTACAGTGGCTAATACTCGCTTTATGCAGCTGGTAGACGGAATGGACAACTCATCTCCGGCATTGAATTTCGTTTTAGGAAATCTTATTGGGGTTTCAGATATTGATGTCGCAAGCGTAGAGTTGCTTCCAGGAGCTTCCTCTGCATTATATGGGGCAAATGCTTTTAACGGGATTATGTTTATGACCAGTAAAAGTCCTTTTACAAATGAAGGCATAAGTGTTTACTATAAATATGGGCAGACGTCTCAGGATGCGGCTGGCACAAATGATTATAATGATTTTGGAATTAGAGCAGCAAAAGCCTTTACAAAACATTTTGCAATGAAAGCTAATTTTACTTACATGGAAGCAAGTGAGTGGATTGCAAATGATACAAGAAGTATGACTGGCGGATCTGTAGGACATGCAATGAATCAGAATTATGATGGTTTGAATATTTATGGTGACGAGGTTACTACTTTTATTCCTAATGTTGGTCAAGTTAGCAGAACGGGTTATCGTGAGCAGGACTTAACAGATAACAAGGTTCAAAGTATGAAAGCCGATTTTAGTGCTCACATCAAGCCTTGGGCAGATGACACAGAGTTTATATTGCAATATAAAATTGGAACAGGAAGTACAATTTATCAGGGAGCAAACAGATATGCTTTAAAAGATTTCTTAATGCAGCAAGGTAAATTTGAAGTAAAGGGTAAAAACTTTTTCGGACGTATTTATTTTACTAGTGAAGATGCCGGAAATTCTTATGATATGAGATTTGCAGCATGGAATGTTAACAGAGCGGCAAAATCAGATACTGAATGGTTTACGAATTATGCAACGGCTTATCAATATGCTGGAGCTGTAATGGGTACAAATGCAAACGAATCTGCTGCAATTGCAAGAAATTTTGCAGATTATAATGTGCTGCCTGCTCAAATTTCATTTATTCCAAAGCCAACAGGATCTCCTAGGTTTGAACCGGGTTCTGCACAGTTTAATAATGCTTTGAAGACTGTTGTGGCAAATCCTGATTTAACACAAGGTGCTAAGTTTATTGACCATTCAAAATTATATCACTCAGATGTGAACTATAATTTTAAAGATATGATTGATTGGGCGGAAATTCAGGTTGGAGGTTCTTGGAGAAAATATGTAATGGATTCGCAAGGAACGATCTTTACAGATTATGATGGACCGATTGAATATAAAGAATATGGAGCTTATGCTCAATTACAGAAAAAGTTCTTAGATGATAGATTGAAATTTACTGGATCTTTACGTTATGATAAAAGCCAGAATTTTGACGGAAATGTATCACCAAGAATTTCGTTTGTGTATTCTGCAGGAGCAAACAAAAATCATAACTTCAGATTATCTTATCAAACAGGATTTCGTAATCCTACTACACAGGATCAATATATTGGTTTAGATTTAGGACCGTTTGCATTAATTGGTTCGGCTCCGGAAAATTTAGACCGTTTTCAAGAAACAGTAAATGTAAGTGCGGCAGGACAAGCGGCAGGACAGCCGGCAACAATTGGTATGTCGGGGCAAAATGCTTATCATAATGCTTACACGGTAGCTTCAGTTCAGGCTTTTGCTGCTTCATCTAATCCGGCAGTTCTTCAAGTTGCGGATATTGGATTGGTAAAGCCAGAACAGGTTCAGGCTTTCGAGGCTGGATATCGTACAGTGGTGCAAAATGACTTATCAGTAGATTTAAATGCTTACTATAATATTTACAATGATTTCATGAATACAGCGAGAGTTATTTCTCCTTATTATGGAACCGTTGGAACAGATCCATCGAATCCAGCTGTGCAGCAGACTTATCAGGCTCTTGCATTTGGTGATAGAAGGGTGTATCAGGTTTATACAAATACTACTGCTCAGATTTCATCTTTTGGTTTTGGTGTAGGATTGTCTAAAAAAGTATATAAAGATTTTGAAGTAGGCACAAACTACAACTATTCTCAATTTAATTTTAATCAGGAAGATGATCCAGATTTCGTGGCTGGTTTTAATACTCCAAAACATAGAATTAAAGCTTCTTTAGGAAATGCAAAAGTTATTAAGAACTTAGGTTTTAATATAAATGTAAGATGGAATTCAGAGTACTTATGGGAATCTTCTTTTGGAGACGGTATGATACCTGAAAATACAGTTCTTGATGCTCAGATAAATTATGCAGTTCCAAAATTAAAATCGGTTATTAAAGTTGGAGCAACAAATCTTTTCGGAAAAGATTATCTTCAGGTTATTGGAGCAGGTATGATTGGTCAAATGTGGTTTGCTTCTTGGACTATCAATCCATAAGAATGTAATTATTTATGTGAAATTGACATAGCTTCCCCGAAGTTATTTGTGAAAATGAAGAGGTAATAATTTAAAAAGTACTAACATGAAAAAAAATATAAAATTGCTGTTATTGGTTTCTTTGACCTTTATGGCAGCTTGTAATAATGATGATGATAATAATACTCCAGAAGAAGTTCCGGTAGTTCCCGGTTCGGCAGTTTTTACAAAATATATTGCTCTTGGAGATTCTTTCGCGGCAGGTTACAGTGATAATGCCTTATTTAAAAAAGGACAAGAGAATTCGTATCCAAATATTTTGGCACAGCAATTTGTTGCGGCTGGTGGAGGAGCTTTTACGCAGCCGCTTATGAATGATAATATTGGAGGTTTGTTGTTAGGAGGAAATGTAATTGCTGGTACACGTTTGTATTTTATTGGAAAAACCCAGACTCCAACAAATGTTGTGGGAAAACCAACTACCGAAGTTACAGCACATCTTACAGGAACATTTAATAATTTAGGTGTTCCGGGGGCAAAAAGTTATCACTTATTGGCTCCAAACTATGGAAGTGCAGCTGGTATAATGGCTGGTACTGCAAATCCTTATTTTGTTAGATTTGCCAGTAGTCCTTCAACAACAGTTTTGGCTGATGCTTTAGCGCAGGATCCTACTTTTTTCTCCTTGTTTATAGGAGGAAATGATGTTTTGTTGTATGCGACTTCTGGAGGAACAGGAAAAGATCAGACTGGAAATCCTAATCCGGCGACTTATGGAACAAGTGATATCACGGATCCAGCAGTTTTTGCAAGTGTTTATAATAATTTAGTTACGGCCTTAACAGCGAAAGGAGCGAAGGGTGTTGTGGCAAATTTACCATATATTACAGCTTTGCCTCATTTTACAACTATTCCGTACAATCCGCTTACTGCTAAAACAATTGGAAAAGATGATGCGGTTGTTGGTTTGGCTAATATTAAAGCGCTTAATGCGCAGTTATATGGACCGCTAAAACAAGTGCTGACTGCTTTAAATGCTGGTGACCGAATCAATTTGCTTTCTGAGACAGGTACAAGCCCATTGTTGATAAAAGATGAAAGTCTGACCAATTTAGCTGCTCAGTTAACAGCGGCATTTACTCCTATGTTGGGAGCTCAGAATGCGGCTTTTTATGGAGCTGTTTTTGGACAGGCTAGACAGGCTAAAGCTACTGATTTAATTTTACTGCCTACTAAGCAGGATATCGGACTTCCTCCAACGGCTGCGAATTCTGGAATTGGAATTGCACCTCCGGCTCCGTTAAATGCATTTGGAATATCATATCCTTTACAGGATAAACATGTATTAATTCCAACTGAAATTGCAGAGATAAAAAAGGCAACAGATGCTTATAATGCAACAATCGAAGCTGTGGCTAAAGAAAAAGGACTGGCATTTGTTGATACAAGAGCGACTTTGACACAATTAGCAAGCGGAGGGATCAGATTTGGAAATTTTACAATGAGTTCTTCTTTCGCGACCGGTGGAGCTTTCTCTTTAGATGGTGTGCATCCAAGCGCAAGAGGTTACGGATTAATTGCTAATATCTTTGTTGATGCAATAAATGCTAAATATGGTTCGACGTTACGACATGTAGATTTGGGAGTATATCCAATTCAGTATCCGGAAACAATTCAGTAAATGCTGTAAAAAAAAGTCTAAAAAAAACCGCTCATTTTTATAGTGAAGCGGTTTTTTTCTTTTATTAAAAAAATGCTGTTTTAGTTATTTTTTGGACGAGTTTTATGAATCAAACAAAATCATGCTATTTTTTATGAAAAAAAAATTGATTTTATATTTTAAAAAATTATCTTTGCGCTCTGAAAAAAGAGGTATTTTCGATAAACCTAAATAGCTATTTAATAAATACATAAGTAATGTCAAAAGTAATAGGAAAAGTTGCTCAAATCATTGGACCAGTAGTAGACGTAGTTTTCAACGGTAAAGATGTTGAACTTCCAAAAATTTATGATTCACTAGAAGTCACTAAAAAAGATGGAACTTTATTAGTTCTAGAAGTACAATCTCACATTGGAGAAAACACTGTTCGTACAATCTCTATGGACTCTACAGACGGTTTGTCAAGAGGATATGAAGTAGTTGGAACTGGTAATCCAATCCAAATGCCAATCGGTCCAGACGTATATGGACGTTTATTTAATGTTGTTGGAGATGCCATTGACGGTTTAGGTAATTTACCTAAAACAGGAGAAAACGGTTTGCCTATTCACAGACAAGCTCCTAAATTTGAAGATTTATCAACTTCATCTGAAGTTTTATTTACAGGTATTAAAGTAATCGATTTGATAGAGCCTTACGCAAAAGGAGGTAAAATTGGATTGTTTGGTGGTGCCGGAGTAGGTAAAACAGTATTGATTCAGGAGTTGATCAACAATATTGCAAAAGGTCACGGTGGACTTTCAGTATTCGCTGGAGTAGGTGAAAGAACACGTGAAGGAAATGACTTGCTTCGTGAGATGTTAGAGTCAGGAATTATTAAATACGGTGATGATTTCATGCACTCTATGGAAAATGGAGGATGGGATTTATCTAAAGTAGATATGCCAGGAATGAGAGAGTCTAAAGCTACTTTCGTTTTCGGACAAATGAATGAGCCGCCTGGAGCTCGTGCACGTGTGGCACTTTCAGGATTATCTATTGCTGAGTATTTCCGTGATGGAGCTGGATCTGATCAAGGTAAAGATGTATTATTCTTCGTTGATAATATCTTCCGTTTTACGCAAGCAGGTTCTGAGGTATCAGCACTTTTAGGACGTATGCCATCTGCAGTAGGTTACCAGCCAACATTGGCAACTGAGATGGGTGCTATGCAAGAGCGTATTACATCTACAAACAAAGGATCTATTACATCTGTACAAGCGGTTTACGTTCCTGCGGATGACTTAACTGACCCGGCGCCGGCTACAACTTTCGCGCACTTAGATGCAACAACTGTATTGTCTCGTAAAATTGCTGAGTTAGGTATCTATCCTGCGGTTGACCCGTTAGATTCTACTTCAAGAATCTTGACTCCACATATCCTAGGAGATGAGCATTACAACTGTGCACAAAGAGTTAAAGAAATTCTTCAAAAATACAAACAATTACAAGATATCATCGCGATCTTAGGTATGGAAGAGTTATCTGAAGAAGATAAACTTTCTGTATCAAGAGCACGTCGTGTACAACGTTTCTTGTCTCAGCCGTTCCACGTAGCAGAGCAATTTACAGGTATTCCAGGTGTATTAGTTGATATTAAAGATACTATCAAAGGTTTCAACATGATTATCGATGGTGAGTTAGATCACCTTCCAGAAGCAGCTTTCAACTTGAAAGGTTCTATTCAAGATGCAATCGAAGCTGGAGAAAAAATGTTAGCTGAAGCTTAATATAATTATGAATTATGAGTTATAAATTATGAGTTTTCTACTCACTTATAACTCATAACTTATAACTCATAACTAAAAAAAGATGATTTTAGATATAGTATCACCAGAAGCAAAATTATTCTCAGGAACAGTTACATCTGTTACATTACCTGGAGTTGATGGAAGCTTTCAAATTTTGAATAATCACGCTCCTATTGTGTCTATTCTAGAAAAAGGAACTGTAAAAATTACAGCACCAAGTTTTAACTTTTCTAAAGAGGTAGCGGATAAATTTACGAGAGTTAATGACCAAACTTACACATTAGAGATTACGTCAGGTACAATCGAAATGAAAGATAATAAGATTATTGTTTTAGTAGACTAAAACAGTTTTTTTAAAATATGGAAAAGCCAAACAATTATTGTTTGGCTTTTTTTATGTTTTATAGTTATACTTCTTTACTTGTAAAATAAACCAACTTTGATTTTATCTTTTCAAGGTTTTTAGAAATATTGAAAGGTATTTGTGTCAGAAAATTAATAAAAAAGCTAAAAATGACTTTTTAAATATTGTAATATTTTACTGAACATACATTAAGTTTGTGAGTGTATTAACATTTAAAAAAGATATTATGAAAAAAGTTTTTTTAGGAATGCTGCTTATTGCGTTAGGTTTCGGGACAATGTCTCTAACTACTAATTCTAAGAATGTTATTAAAGCTTCAACAGATAATCAAAAAGGAGTTGAAGTTGTAAATGTTGAATTTGGTGCTACATACACATGTGCATGGAATAGTTGTTGCGAGTCACCGCTTATTCCTATTGAGCGAGATATTGTTCAGCGTGGTTTGCCATCTGGGACTACTTATTCAATTATAAGTACCACTAGTAACTCTGTGACTTATAAAGTCTATTAATTGATAATAAATGTTTCTCATCAATTGATCAATGATGTAAGTTTAAATGCTTATTGATTTATAGAAAAATGATGATAAATTGAGAATAAATGAAAAGCCAGACAATTATTGTCTGGCTTTTCATATTTTTGAAATATGGCTGACCAACAATTGGATGAATTAATTTATACATCAAGAAGACCCATTTGGCATTTTCTATTAGCATTGCCGCTTTATACTTTTACTGTTTTAATGTCTTTTAAAATGTTTGCTCTTTTTTATTCAAAAGATATTATGAATGGTTTAAAATTTACTACAGCAGTGTTTCTTATGTTCGTTTGTGCTGCTGGATTAACTTTTACAAAAAGAGTATATACCAATTCTGTTACAAAAACTGTTCGCTTTACTTTTACTTTGTTTAGAATCCCGTTATGTAAAGACACAATCTTTAAAGATGTGCTATATGTTTCTATTTATAAAAATTATACAGACAGAGATTATGAAGTACAGATCTGGTTTTCTGAAATAAAGAAAAAATCTGTTTCGGTTCACCTAAATATTCAGACTGCATATAACCTTGCATCTAAAATTGCAAATGGTTTACTAGTTGACTTACTTGATGCAACAGAAAAAGGTAACTTTAAATGGATCGAAAAAGCAAAATAAAGCATTATTATTCTTTACAAAATGATCTGGGCTTCATAATTTTAAAATTAATTTTTTATTTTTGAAGTATTAAAATCTCTTTATAAAATATTGATTTTGTTATAAAAGCTCAGTAAGCTTTTATGTTTTACGCTTTATAACTTCATAAAGCGCAAATTATTTATGTCAAATTTTATAAAGAATATCTATGAAAAATATATCAAAAGTTGCCGTTTTGGGCGGTGGCGGAAGAACTGGAAATTATCTTGTGAACCAGTTATTAAAAAAAGGATTTAGTGTAAAACTTCTGCTTAGAAATCCTGAAAAGTTCGAAATTCAAAATTCTAAAATTGAAATTATTAAGGGCGATGCTCTCGATTTTGAATCTATAAAAGTATTGCTGGAAGATTGTGATGCTGTTGTGAGTACTATTGGTCAGAGGAAAGACGAGCCTTTGGTTGCAAGTGCAGTAACAAAAAATGTTTTGAAGGCAATGAAGGAATATAATATAAATCGCTATGTTTTGCTTGCTGGACTAAATATTGATACTCCTTTTGATAAAAAAAGTTCCAAAACAATTATGGCTACAGATTGGATGAAAGCTAATTTTCCAATAATACAGGAAGATCGTCAGAAAGCCTATACTCTTTTAGAAGAAAGTGATGTAAACTGGACACAGGTTCGTGTTCCGTTTATTGAATTTTCAAACGATAGTTCTGAAATTGCAGTTGATGTTGAAGATTGTTTGGGAGATAAAATCAGCGCATTTGATATTGCTGTTTTTATGACTAAAGAAATGGTTGAATCAAATTATAGCAGACAATCGCCTTTTATAGGTGCCGTTTAGAATATATCAAAAAACAGCGGGAATTTGAAAACCCGCTGTTTGTTTTTACCAAATTTCAATTTCATAACTTTGTTTTATGAAATTACCTGAAAATCTTAATCAAAAGCTTGAAAAGCGAATGCAGAACAATTCGCTTCGTAAACTTCCTGCGTTTAATAATCTCATTGATTTTTCTTCCAATGATTATATTGGTTTTTCAAGATCTGAAACAATTTTTAAACTCACTCATGCTTATTTGCATGAAAACGAAATTTTTCAAAACGGAGCAACGGGTTCTAGATTAATTTCAGGAAATCATTCTTTGTATCAAATTGCAGAAAGTTTTATTTCGCAATTTCACGACTCAGAATCAGCTTTAATTTTTAATTCGGGTTACGATGCCAATCTTGGTTTTTTTGGCGCTGTACCGCAAAGAAATGATGTTATTTTGTATGATGAGTTAAGTCATGCTTCAATTCGGGATGGAATTACAATGTCAAACGCAAAATCCCTCAAATTCAATCATAACGATTTAGAAGATTTAGAACATTTAATTCTAAAATTTCCAGACACAAATATTTATATCGTAACCGAAACGGTTTTTTCTATGGATGGAGATACTCCAAATTTAGAAGAATTAGTGCAGCTTTCTGAAAAATACAATTGTTATCTTGTAGTGGATGAGGCACACACTTTAGGCGTTTTTGGAGAAAAAGGTGAAGGATTGACTCAATATTTAAATCTGCATAATAGAATTTTTGCCCGAATTATGACTTTCGGAAAAGGATTGGGATGCCACGGTGCAGTTATACTTGGAAGTACGGAACTTAAAGAATATCTAATAAATTTTGCCCGAAGTTTTATTTATACCACAGGATTATCTCCACATTCTGTTGCTGCAATTTTAACAGCATATCAGCAATTGGAAGTTGAAAAAGCAGCGATTCAAAAATTACGTCAAAACATTGTTTTCTTCAATCAACAGAAAAATTTATTAGGTTTAAAACCAATATTTGTCCGAAGTAAATCAGCTATTCAATCTGCAATTGTTCAGGGAAATGAAAATGTAAAAAAGCTCGCTCAGGAATTGCAAGATAAAGGTTTTGATGTAAAACCGATACTTTCTCCAACAGTCCCCGAACGCCAGGAACGTTTACGATTCTGTATTCACAGCTATAATTCAGAAGAGGAAATTGCTTCAATACTTGAATTATTAAGAAATTACGTATATTAGGCCCGCCGATTAAACAAATTAAACGGGTTTACACTGCACATTAATGTCTGACTTATTACATAAAGAAAAATCAAAAACTATTTTAAAAGTATTCTATGATGTTTATAATCAATTAGGTTATGGATTTCTGGAAAAAGTCTACCAAAACGCAATGTATTTGGAACTAAAAACACAAGGTTATAAAGTAGAAGCTCAGAAACAGATAAAAGTATATTTTAAGAATCAATTAGTGGGAGAGTATTATGCTGATTTAGTAATTGATGATGTAATTATAATAGAATTAAAAGCTTGTGAATATTTGTTAAGTTCACATATTGCTCAATTAATGAATTATCTAAAATCGACAAAAATTGAAGTCGGCTTACTTCTTAATTTTGGTGAAAGCCCTGATTTTAAACGCTTAATTTACACAAATAACAGAAAACCAAATTTAATGCCTCGTTAATCAGTTTAATCAGTTTGATCTGTGGGCCAAATAAATTTCATTTATCACCTAACTCATCTCAAATGAAAAATTTATTCAAGTTATTTATAGTTGCAATCATCCTTTTTGGAGTAAAAACACAAGCTCAACCCCAATCTCCAAAACTAGAAAACTCTCTTTTATGGGAAGTTTCGGGAAACGGACTTTCAAAACCTTCTTACTTATACGGAACAATACACATGATTTGTTCATCGGATTATTTTTTAACAGATAAAACGAAAAAAGCTTTTGAATCTTCAGAAAAATTAATGTTAGAAATCAACTTTTCAGATCCAAAAGAAATGTCTCAAATGCAGCAGCTGGCAATGGGAAAAGAACCGTTAAGTAAAAAATTAACTCCGGAACAGTTAGCCAAATTAGATGACATTTTGAAAAAAACAACCGGAATGACAGTAAAACAAGTTGACAGTTTTAGTCTGTTGACCGTTATGAGTTTGATTTCAATGAAAACTTTTGGCTGTACTGATTTAAAATTTTACGAAATGGAATTTATAGAACAGGCTAAGAAAAAAAATATTGAAATTGGCGGACTTGAATCTGTAAAAGACCAATTTGTAATACTTGAGAATGCTTATACAGATGATGAAATCATTGCAATGCTTGACGAATCTGTACCGGAAGAAACAGCAAAATTAGTTTCGACTTACAAAGCTGAAAATATTGAATCATTATACAATATTACAACAGACGAAAGGTTTACAAGTAAGAAAACAAAAAAGATTATTTTGGATGAAAGAAATCTAAATTGGGTAAAAAGTATGGCCGAATTAATAAAAAAACAAAGTATCTTTTTTGCCGTTGGATCAGCTCATTTGGGAGGAGAATTTGGAGTTATTAATTTACTGAGAAAAGCAGGATATAAAGTAAAACCAATTCTGAATTAAGGTTTTAAAAGAAGAATGATAAACAGAACCCATCGTAATGATGGGTTTACTTTTTTATTGGTACTTTTGTTGACAGTCCACTAATAAAACAGATGCGGTAATTTTTTGCTGATTATTGATTTGAGACTTGATGTGAAATGTAAAAAATCCGTGTTTATCTGTTTAATCATTAACATTGCGGTCTAATACTTATGAAAATATTTGTAACAGGAATTTCGACAGATGTTGGAAAAACAATAGCTTCATCTATAATTGTTGAAGCTTTAGAGGCCGATTACTGGAAACCTATTCAGGCTGGCGATTTAGATAATTCTGATACTCATAAAGTTCAATCTAGAGTTTCAAATAAAAAGACTCAATTTTTTGAGAACAGTTATCAATTAAAAACACCGGCAAGTCCGCATTTGGCGGCAGAGATTGATGGAATTACAATAGAATCGAATCAGATTCTGGAACCCAAAACAAAAAATCATTTAGTTATCGAAGGTGCGGGTGGTGTTTTTGTTCCATTAAACGAAAATGAAACCATCATTGATTTAATAAAACCCGATTATAAAATTATAGTAGTTTCAAGACATTATCTTGGGAGCATAAATCATACTTTGCTAACAATTGAAGCAATTCAAAATAGAGGATTTGAAGTGGCTGGAATTATCTTCAGCGGAAGCGAAAACAAATCAACAGAAAGTTTAATTCTGAATAAAACCAAAATAAAATGCATTGGAAGAATTGACGAAGAACCGTATTTTGATCAAAATGTAATTCTTGAATATGCAGATATGTTCCGAAATGATTTACTATCATTAGAGAAATCTAAAATCTAAAATCACAAATCTACAATATTACATAGATGACATTAACAGAAAAAGACAGTAAATATTTATGGCATCCTTATACGCAGCATAAAACATCGCAAACGCCAATCGCAATTACAAAAGCCGAAGGTGCATTGCTTTGGGATGAAAACGGTAAAGAATATATTGATGCTATTGCTTCCTGGTGGGTAAATCCGTTTGGGCACAGTAATAAATTTATTGCCGATGCAATCTATAAACAGCTGACTACTTTAGAGCATGTTTTGTTTGGAGGTTTTACGCATGAACCGGCGGTAAAAGTAGCTGAAAGACT
Source organism: Flavobacterium sp. 22659 (assembly GCF_052044235.1). NCBI lineage: Bacteria > Pseudomonadati > Bacteroidota > Flavobacteriia > Flavobacteriales > Flavobacteriaceae > Flavobacterium > Flavobacterium sp. 22659. The sequence goes on along the minus strand of NZ_JBQEMU010000029.1, from coordinate 3,501 downwards.
AATGGAGATTCTCCCTAAAAATCAGCAGAAAATTTTCTTTTCTGATAATGGATCAACAGCTGTTGAAGTGGCTATAAAAGTGGCTTTGCAATATTTTTTCAATAAAAATGAAAAGCGAACCACTATTATTGCTTTTGAAAATGCATTTCACGGAGATACTTTTGCAGCAATGGCGGCAAGCGGTATTTCATTTTATACTCAGGCATTTCAGGGAATGTTTATAGATGTGGTTCGAATCCCGGTTCCGGTAAAAGGGAAAGAGCAGATAAGTTTTGATGCTTTAGAAAGTGCAATTAAAAATAACAATTGTGCCGGTTTTATTTTTGAACCTTTGGTACAAGGCGCGGCCGGGATGGTAATGTATGAGCCTGAATCTTTAGCAAAGCTTATTCAGATTTGCAAACAAAATAAAGTTCTGACAATTGCTGATGAAGTGATGACGGGTTTTGGCAAAACAGGAAAAACCTTTGCAATGGATTATGTGTCTGAAGAACCAGATATGATATGCCTTTCAAAAGCATTAACCGGAGGAACAATTCCAATGGCGATTACAACTTTTACCCAGGATATTTTTGATGCGTTTTATGATGACGATATTAATAAAGCCTTATTTCACGGACATACATTTACAGCAAATCCAACTGGTTGTGCAGCTGCGTTAGCAAGTATCGATTTGCTTCAAACGGCTGAAATGCAAAAGAATATTGAAAGAATAAATCTTAAGCATTTAGAATTTCAAAAGAAAATCGAAAACCATCCAAAAGTAATAACAGCACGAACATTGGGAGTTATTTTCGCAGTAGAAATAAAATCTGATTCTGAGGAAAGTTATTACGGATCAATGCGCACAAAATTATATAATTTCTTTATTGACAATGGAGTTGTTTTAAGACCAGTGGGAAATATAGTTTACATTTTACCTCCGTATATAATGTCTACTGATCAGCTTCAAAAAATATATAACACAATTGAAGAAGCTATAGAAATGGTATAATTTGTATACAGTTTTAACGAATTAAAGAGTTTACACAGATTAATTATTTCATTAGTGGAATTCTGTTAAAGCCGTATAATCAGTGTGCCATTTTTTTAAAGATCTTTTTACAAAACTAACTATTGTGAATACACCAAAAATTGCCATAACTGCTTTTTCATCTATTTCTCCTTTAGGAAACAATAGTGATGAAATCTGGAAAAAATATCTTGATAAAAACCATTGTTTTACGAAACGTTTTTTGGATCAGCAAGAAACTTCTGTCGCTGTTTTAAGTGCTGAATCCAAACAAATTATAAACAAAATACGAGAGGAGGATATTAGATATAAATTTTTAGATAATTCTGTTTTGTTTGCTTTGGCAGCTTCGAGAGAAGCGGTTCAAAATGCAGGATGGAAAACTGATGATATCTTTGGGGTTAATATTGGTTCTTCAAGAGGCGCTACTGATTTATTTGAAAAACATTATAAAGAATATCTTGAAACCGGAAAAGCACAGACTTTAGCCTCGCCAACAACTACTTTAGGAAATATTTCGTCTTGGATTGCACATGATCTGCAAAGTTCAGGTCCTGAAATTTCGCATTCTATTACTTGTTCAACTGCTCTTCATGCACTTTTGAATGGTGTGGCTTGGTTAAAATCAGGAATGGCAGATAAGTTTTTAGTTGGAGGAAGTGAAGCTCCTTTAACAGATTTTACAATTGGACAAATGAGAGCTTTGAAAATATATTCCCGACTTAATCTGAATATTGATTCTTGGCCTAATTTGGCTTTAGATTTTGAGAAAAACCAAAACACTATGATTCTGGGTGAAGGAGCAGCGGTTTGTTGTTTAGAAGCAGGAGAAAAAGAAAATGCGATTGCTTATGTAACAGGTGTGGGTTTTGCAACTGAAATTTTGGAGCATAATATTTCAATTTCTGCTGAAGCAGACTGTTTCCAAAAATCTATGAAAATGGCTTTAAAAGATGTTGATTTAGAAAGTGTAGATGTTATTGTCATGCATGCACCCGGAACAATAAAGGGTGATTTGACAGAACTGAGAGCTATTGAAAAAGTTTTTGGTTCATCGCTGCCTTTTTTAACAACAAATAAATGGAAAATTGGCCATACTTTTGGCACATCAGGAATGTTAAGTCTGGAGTTAGCATTGTTAATGATGAAACACGATACTTTTATTGAAACCCCGTTTTCAGAAACAAAAAATCAGAGCAAAACAATTAAAAAAGTGCTGGTAAATGCAGTTGGTTTTGGAGGAAATGCAGTCAGTATTTTAATTGAAAAAGCATAGATATATCTTAAAATAAAAAATCCATTTGTCTTACATGGCAAATGGATTTTTTATTTGGGTTAAGAAGTGTAATTCTATTTAAAGATCACTTTTCTGGTTACCTGGGCATTGTTTTCAAGATTAACTTTTACAAGCAGCACCTGATCGGCTGACTGAAGGTTTGAGATTGATAATTCAGTATTTCCGACTTTCTTTTTATTGTAAATCAGTTTTCCTGTAATATCGAAAATGTTTACTTCTTTAATGTTTTCTTTTGCTGAAGTAACTTTGATAGTTTTGTCTTTTACAGAAATTAAAAGTCCGTCTTTTACATTCTCGAAATCACCAGTTCCTAATGTTTTATTAGTGTAACGAAGTGCAAAACGATCTGTAAAAGTTCCCGCTTCTGTTTTAAAAGTATAGTCCTGAGCTTTTAAATCTGAAACAGTTCCTGTTGTTTTGTCTTCCAGATATACATTTTGGTTATCAAAGAACCCGTCAACGTGATCAATTGAAATCATAAAATCTCCTGCAACTGTTGTTTTGTATCCTAACGGAATTACATCACTGTTCTCAAAAGGCAGTCCTCGTCCCTGAATTGAAAATTTAGCCGTTTCGTTAATGCTGTAAAAATCTACATAAGTGTTTCCGTTGAAGCTCGCCGCATCGTAATTCAAGTCTAACCCGTTTGTTGCTCCTTCTATATAACCTACTAAAGTTTGTTTGAAGGCTCCTTCAGCATTGGATAAATTCAGCCATACACGGTTTCTTTCCAAGTTTTCAGTTTTTGCCGTTTTGTAGAAGCTGCCATTATTACCTCCCACTCTCATATCGTTTGTAAAGGTGATACTGCTGGTAACAGGTTTGGCAAAGAATCCCTGTCCGGCAGCAATGTATCCTGTTGGACCAGTCGCATCTCCGCCGTTTCTAACACTTCCCGATAAGTTAAAGGCCGCATAATCAGAAGAGGCATATTTGTATTTATTTGAACCGTCATTTGCCGGAGGCGTATTATGAGTCCATAAATAAATGGTTCCAATATTGGTATCGCCGATAAGTTTTATACCATTTATAGCTGAAGGATATGGGTTTCCAAGTAAATTAAATTTATTTGGCACAGTAGTTTTAGGGACATCTCCATTATTAGGAACTCCTGTAAATGAAGCAGTCTGAATGCTCGGCGTAACAATATCAAAATTCTGCGGACCTCTCACGCTGTATCCTTCTCCCGGAG